>JAIMAT010000073.1 GCA_023511835.1 Bacillota bacterium
CGCTCGCCCAGTTCAAGCGCGACAGCCGGGCGCGTCTCCGCCATCCCGAGGCGGCGGCCCTCCTCCGGCGCCTCCGCCGCCTGCCCGACTTCCGGCGGCTGTGGCGGGCTGTGGAGGTGGCGCCCGATGGCGCGCCGACACTGGCGGTGACGCTCGAGCGCCCCGGGGGCGTGACGCATCTGCGCGTCCTCCGGCTTCGCGTGCTGGACCACCCGGACGTCTGGTTCAACGTCTTCCTGCCCGCCGGCTCATCCGGAATCCTGCGCGATGGAGCGGAGCCGTGGCGCGAAACGCGTTTTTGATCACTGGTTGCGTCGAAGCGGTCCCGCCGACCTCCTAGCATCCGGAGGTGAGGGGGGACTCCTCTGAAGCTCCTGGCTCTGCTGCCGCCTTCCGGAGGGACGGCCGCCCAGGCCGTCATGCTGGCGGCCCTCTTCCGCGAGCACGATCTGGTCGTGGCGACGACGCGCGAGGAAGCCGAGCGCGAGATCGGCGACGCGGAAGTCCTCGTCTCCACCGCCTTCCATCCGCTCACCGCCGACCTGCTCCAGCGGGCGCAGCGGCTCCGCCTCATCCAGGTGGCCGGCGCCGGCGTGGACCACGTGGACCTGGAGGCCGCCCGGGCGCGCGGCGTGACCGTGGCGGCCGTGGCCGGCGCCAACGCGGTCAGCGTCGCCGAGCACGTCGTCCTGGCGGCGCTGGCGCTCCTGCGCGGTCTCGTCCGCAGCGACCGGGCGCTCCACTCGGGCGAGTGGCCGCTGGCCGAGTGGATGGCCGGTGCCCACGACCTGGCCGGCCGGACCGTCGGCATCGTGGGCATGGGCCGCATCGGCCGCGAGGTGGCGGCGCGGCTCCTCCCCTTCGGCGTCGGCCTCCTCTACGACGACGTGCGCCGGTTGCCGCCGGAGGAGGAGGCGGCGCTCGGCCTGGCCTACGCCGACCTGGACGCGCTCCTGGCCGCCAGCGACCTGGTGACGCTCCACCTGCCGCTCACGCCCCAGACGCGCGGCCTCCTGGACGCAGGGCGGATCGGGCGGATGAAGCGGGGCGCCTTGCTGGTCAATACAGCCCGGGCGGAGCTGGTGGACGAGGCCGCCCTGGCGGAGGCGCTGCGCGACGGCCGGCTGGCGGGGGCGGCGGTAGACGTCTTCCACCCCGAGCCGCCGCCTGCCGACCACCCGCTGCGCGGCCTGCCCAACGTGCTCCTCACCCCGCACGGCGCCGGCGTGACGGTGGAGGCGCAGGAGCGGATCGCCCAGGCGGCCGTCCAGAACATCCTCCGCTGGCTCGACGGGCGTCCGCTGGCCGACGTGGTGCTGGAGGGCGGGGCGCGATGAGGGTGCGCGAAGCCTTCCACCTCTGGCTCCGGCAGCGCGGCGTGGAGCGCCTCTTCGGCAACCCGGGCTCCACCGAGGTGCCCATGCTGGTGGGGCTGCCCGCCCGCCTCCGCTTCACCCTCGGTCTCCAGGAGGCGGCCGTGGTGGCCATTTCCGACGGCTACGCGCAGGCGACGGGACGGCCGGCGCTGGTGGAGCTCCACGCCGCGCCGGGGCTGGGCAACGCCGTGGGGGCGCTCTTCACCGCGCGCAAGAACCGGACGCCGCTGGTGGTGGCCGTCGGCCAGCAGGACAGCCGCCACCTCCACCTGGAGCCGCTCCTGGCCGCCGACATGGCCGAGCTGGCGCGCGGCGCCGTCAAGGGCGTGCTGGAGCCGGCCCGCCCGGAAGACGTGGCGCCGGCCTTCGAGCGCGCCTGGCGGCTGGCCGGCTCGCCGCCGGCCGGCCCGGTACTGGTGGTGGTGCCGGCCGACTTCTGGGACGGGCCTGCGGAGGAGGGAGCGGCCGCCGCCGGCGAGGTGGAGGCGCCCGGGCCTCCGCCGGAGCGGGCCCTGGCGGCGCTGGCGGCGCGCCTCCGGGAGGCCGGGCGCCCGGCCCTGGTGGCGGGCGCCGGGCTGGAGAGGGCGGCGGCGGCCGGACTGGCGGTGGAGCTGGCGGAGCGGCTGCGGGCGGAGGTCTGGAGCGACCCGCTGGGGCCGCGCCAGGCCTTTCCCCGGGGGCATCCCCTCTACCGCGGCGACCTGGCGCCGGCGGCGCCGCGCATCGCGCAGGCGCTGGCGGGCCACGACGTGGTGGTGGTGCTGGGGGCGCCGGCCTTCCTCCTCTACCCCTACCAGCCGGGGCCGCTGCTGCCGCCGGGCAGCGAGCTCTGGCTCGTCACCGACGACCCGGAGGAAGCCTCGCGGGCACCGGCGGAGCGGGTACTCCTGGGCGGCCTGCACGCCTCCCTGGAGGCGCTTCTGGCAAGGTTGAGCGGCGGCGACGGGGGCGGGCGCCCGTCGGAGGGCGGCGGCGCCGCGCTGGCGGAGCGGGCGCGGCAGCGGGCCGAGGCGGCGCGGAGCCGGGCGCGGATGGGGGTGCCCTTCGTCCTGGAGGCGGTGCGGAGCTGGCTCGAGGCGGAGGCAGGCGGCGGCGCCGGCTGGCTGGTGGTCGACGAGGCGGTCTCCGCCAGCCCGCTGGTCCGTCGCTGGCTGGCGCTGGAGCCGGGGGGCTACTGGACGGCGGCCAGCGGCGGCCTGGGCTGGGGTGTGGGGGCGGCGGTGGGCGCCGCTCTGGCCCGCCCCGGCCGGCGGGTGGTGGCGGTGACGGGCGAAGGCGCCTTTCTCTACGCCCCGCAGGCGCTCTGGACCGCGGCCCGGGAGGGCGTGGCGCTGCCGGTGGTCGTCCTCGACAACGGCGGCTACGCCATCCTGAAAAGCTACGCCGCCGCCGCCTACCCCGGCCGCGAGGCGGAGACGCCCGGCCTGGAGCTGGGCGGCCTCGACCCCGTCCGCCTGGCGGAGGGGCTGGGCGGCGTCGGCGTGCGCGTGGAGGCGCCGGGCGAGCTGGCCCCGGCGCTGGCCGAGGCGGCGCGGGCGGAAGGCCCCTTCGTGGTCCACGTGGCCGTTGACCGGGCCGTGCCGCGGCTTTTCGACTGAACACCCGGGCGGCGCCCGTCGCCCGGGCCGGGGGATGCGGAGAGGAGGAGGGAGCGAGATGCCGACCTTCCGCGACGCCGAGCAGGCCAGGGCGATCCTGGGCGCGGTGGCCGAGCGCGCCCGCTTCGGCGAGGCGGCTCGCGGGCTGCGCGAGGCGGAGCTGGTCGTCGCCTTCGTCTACCACGATCCCGAGCTGACCGTCCTGATGGACGGGCGGACGCCCGCCCCGGACGGCGCCTACATGCGCGTCGCCTTCGACACGCTGGAGCCCGCACCGGACGTGGTCTTCGAGTCCTCGGGCGAGGTGGGCAACCGCTTCTGGCAGGGCCGGCTGGACGTGCCCATGGCCCTGGCCCGCGGCCAGGTGAAGGCCCGCGGACCGATCAACCGTGCGCTCAAACTGCTGCCCATCCTTCCGGGCCTCTACGAGACCTACCGGGAGGTCGTCCGGGAGATGGGTGCCGGGGAGCTGCTCGAGCCATGAGCCGGGTCCGCGCCGCCGTTCTGGAGGAGGCCGGCCGGCGCCTGCAGGTCGAGGAGCTGGAGCTGGAGCCGCCCGGGCCGGGCGAGGTCATGGTCCGCCTGGCCGCCGCCGGCGTCTGCCACAGCGACCTGCACGTCATCGAGGGCGACCTGCCCGTCCCCCTCCCCGCCGTCCTGGGCCACGAGGGCGCCGGCGTGGTGGAGGCGGTGGGCGAGGGCGTCACCCGCGTGCGACCGGGCGACCACGTGGTCCTCTCCTGGATCCCCGGTTGCGGCCGCTGCTACTACTGCCGGATCGGCCGACCCGAGCTCTGCGACGAGGCGGCCCGGCTGCAGGTGGCGGGGACGCTCCCGGGCGGCGCGCTCCGCCTGCGCAGGCCGGGTGGGGCGCCCGTGCATCACTTCTTGGAAGTCTCCTGCTTCGCCGAGGCGACGGTGGTCCCCGAGCGCGGGGTGATCCCCGTCCGGCCCGACGTCCCCCTGGACCGCGCGGCGCTGGTCGGCTGCGCCGTCACCACGGGCTGGGGCGCCGTCGTCCACACCGCCGGGGTGCGGCCCGGCTCCAGCGTGGCCGTGGTGGGCACGGGCGGCGTCGGCCTCAACGTCGTCCAGGCGGCCGCGCTCTCCGGCGCCTGGCCGGTGATCGCCGTCGACCGGGTGCCGGCCAAGCTGGAGCTGGCGCGCCAGTTCGGCGCCACGCACACGGTGGACGCCTCGCGCACCTCGGACGTCATCGGCGCCGTCGTCGACCTGACCGAGGGCCGCGGCGCCGACTACGCCTTCGAGGTGGTGGGCCGGCCGGAGACCATCGCCTCCGCCTACGGCATGGCGAGGAAAGGCGGCACCGTGGTGGTGGTGGGCGTGGCCGCGCCGCATCTGGAGGTCGGCATCAACGCCTTCTCGCTCCCCTCCCAGTCGAAGGTGCTGACCGGCAGCTGGTACGGGCGCTCCGTCCCCGAGGTGGACATCCCGCACATCCTGGATCTCTACATGGCCGGCCGGCTGAAGCTGGACGAGCTGATCTCCCGCCGCTACCGGCTGGAGGAGGCCAACGAGGCCTTCGACGCCCTGCGCGCGGGCGAGGTGGCGCGGGGCGTGCTGCTCCTCGGCGGGTGAGCCGCCTGCGGCGAGGGGACCGCGCGGAGGAAGGAAGGAGGCATGCAGGCGTGGAGGGCGACGGGCGCACCGGGGGCGACCTGCTGCGCGAGCGCCTCCTCTTCGTGGACGGCCGCTGGCGGGAGCCCGCCTCGGGCCGGTACCGGGAGGACGTGGACCCGGCGACGGGCGAACCCTTCGCGCTGGCGGCCGAGTCGGCTCCCGAGGACGTGGAGCGGGCCGTCGGGGCCGCGCGGCGCGCCATGGAGGAGCGGCGCTGGCTGACCGTGGACCCGCTGGAACGGGCCCGCGTCCTGCGGCGCATCGCCGACGGCATCCGGGCCCGCGCCGGCGACCTGGCCGCGCTGATGGTTCGGGAGAACGGGATGCCGGTCAACTTCGCCCGGTGGATCGAGATCCCCATGGCGGCCGACGTCTTCGACTACTTCGCCGGGCTGGTGGCCACCGTCCACGGGGAGACGCCGCCCTTCTCGCTTCCCGGGCCGCAGGGCGACTACCTGGTGCTGACGCTGAAGGAGCCGGTGGGGGTGGCCGGGCTGATCACGCCCTGGAACTTCCCCCTCTTGATGCCGGCCTGGAAGGTGGCGCCGGCACTGGCCGCGGGCTGCGCGGCGGTGCTCAAGCCGGCGCCGGAGACGCCGCTCACCGCGCTGGCCCTGGCCGCCATCGCCGAGGCGGCCGGCCTTCCCGAGGGCGTGCTCAACGTCCTGCCGGGCGGCGACGAGGCGGGCGCGGCGCTGGTGGCCCACCCGGAGGTGCCGCGCATCGCCTTCACGGGCGAGACCGCCACGGGAGTCCGGATCCTGGCCGGCGCCGCACCCCATATCAAGCGGGTGACGCTGGAGCTGGGCGGGAAGTCGCCCAACATCGTCTTCGCCGACATGGCCGAGGACGACCGGCTCCTGGCGCAGGCGGTGGAGGGGGCGCTCTTCGGCCTCTACCTCAACTCGGGCCAGGTCTGCCAGGCGGGCTCGCGCATCCTGGTGGAGCGGCCGGCCTACGAGCGCTTCGTGGAAGCGCTGGCCGCGCGCGTCCGCTCCCTCCGCCTGGGCCCCGGCCGGGAGCCCTCCACGGACGTGGGTCCGCTGATCAGCCGGGCCCAGATGGAGCGGGTGCTGGGCTACGTGGAGGAGGGGCTGGCGGCGGGCGCCCGGCTGCTGGCGGGCGGCGGGCGGGCCGAGGAGCTGGGCCCGGGCTACTTCGTCCGGCCCACGCTCTTCGCGGACGTCCGGCCGGAGATGCGCATCGCCCGGGAGGAGATCTTCGGGCCGGTGGCGGCAGTGCTTCCTTTCGAGGACGAGGCGGAGGCGGTCCGCCTGGCCAACGCCGGCCCCTACGGCCTGGCGGCCGGCGTCTGGACGCGGGACGTGAAGCGGGCGCTGCGCATGGCGCGGAGCGTCCAGGCGGGCACCGTCTGGCTCAACACCTACCAGCTGCTGACGCCCACGGCGCCCTTCGGCGGCTACAAGAAGAGCGGCTTCGGGCGGGAGCTGGGCCGCGGTGCGCTCGAGGCCTACCTGGAGACCAAGACGGTCATCGCCGACCTGAACGAGGAGCCCTTCGGCTACTTCTGAGCGGGTGCGGGGCTCCTCCCGGGGCCGCGGGGGGCCGCACCGCCCCCGCCCGCCTCCGCGGCTCGGGGGCGGCCGCCTGCGGTATGCTGCAGGCGAAATCCCGTTTCACGACCGCGGGCCGGGGTGGGCGCTGCCGGCCCGCGGCGGGCGGCGCCCGCCGCGGCCGGCGGGGGGAGGGGGGGTGGGGCGGGGGGGCGGGGGCGGGGGGGGGGGGCTGGGGCCCCCCGGGGGGGGGCGCGGGGGGGCCCCCCACCGGCCTGGGCCCCGGGGTATCGGCCCCCGGGGCCTGGTCATACTATTCGGGGCGCCGCTGCAGACCGGCGCGGCCTGTCTGACCGCGCTCCAACCGGGCGGGGGACGCGCAGGTCTGCGCGGCAGACGCTGTCGGGGCGGTGCGGCGAGGTGGGCAGGAGGGGCAGGCTGAGGGTCGGGCACCGGACCAAGGAGCTGGTCAGGCGGCTCCGCCCGGGGGAGTTTGCGGTCGTCGACCACCCCGACATGGACCTGGCCTCGGCCCACGCCCTGGCGGAGCGGCGGGTGGGGGCAGTCTTCAACCTGTCCCCCTCCTTCTCGGGGCGGTTGCCTGCGCCGGGGCCGACATGGCTGATCGACAGGGGCATCCCCGTGGTCGACGGCCTGGGGAGCGCGGCCCCCCTGCGCGAGGGGCTGGAAGTGGAGCTCCGCGGGGGCGTGGTGTACCACCGGGGTCGGCCCCTGGCCTGCGGCCGGAGACTTACCCGCTCTGAAGCGGCCCGGGAGCTGCAGCGGGCCCGCCGGGCGCTGCGCCGCCAGTGGGGGGTGTTCCTGGACAACACGCTCACCCGGGCCCTGGCCGAAAAGGATGCCTTCCTCCGCCCGCTCAGCCTCCCCCCGGTCGCCACCAGGTTCAGGGGCCGCCATGCTCTGGTGGTGGTCAGAGGAGGATCTTACCGCGAGGACCTCAGGGCGGTCCTGCCGTATGTCCGCGGCGTCCGCCCCGCCCTGGTGGGGGTGGACGGGGGGGCCGACGCGCTGATGGCCCTGGGGCTGGTGCCGGACGTGGTGGTGGGCGACATGGACAGCGTGAGCGACGACGCACTCAGGGCCGCCCGGGAGGTCGTGGTCCACGCCTACGCCGACGGCCATGCGCCGGGGCTGGCCCGGGTGGAGGCCCTCGGGCTCCGCCCCCTGGTGCTACGCGCCCCCGGCACCAGCGAGGACGCGGCCATGCTGCTGGCCTACGAAAAGGGCGCCGAGCTCATCGTGGCGGTGGGGGCCCACTGCGGGCTGGAGGACTTCCTGGAGAGGGGCCGGCCGGGGATGGCCAGTACGCTGCTGGTGCGCATGCTGCTGGGGTCCCGCCTGGTGGACGCCCGGGGGGCCTCCCAGCTCTACCGGGCCCGGGTGGGGGTCTCGGGCCTGGTGGCGCTTCTGGCTGCCGGCATGCTGCCCCTGGCCGCACTGCTGGCCGGCTCCCCCGGGCTGAGGCTGCTGGTCAGGCTGGCGGTGGCGCACCTCAGGGCCGTCCTGGGCGGGTAGGGTCCGGCGCTGTCGGGGGTGATGGGGTGCCCCTGGACGGTAGGGTGTTGCTGGCGGTCGTGGCGGCGCTGTTCCTGGCCCTGGGAGCCGGCATCGCGGCGGGTAGCCTGTTGCCGGGGGACGAGGCGGTCTCCCGGCGGCAGGAAGCCCTGGTGCGCCGCCTCGAGGAAGACCTGGCCGGGCTTCTCGACCGGGTTCAGAGCCTGGAGCGGGTCCTGGCGCGTGCCCACCAGGAGGCCCAAGCCGACGCCCCGCTCGCCCAGGCAGCCGTCAAGGCCCTGGCGGCAGGGCGGCTGGCGGGCCTGAGCGTGGCGCTGCTGCAGGTGGGGGACGGGCCGGATGCCCGTCCCCTCCTGGAGACCCTTGAGGCGGCGGGGGCAGAGGCCTGCATCTGGGCCACGCTGGACCAGCGCTGGTTCCAGGGGCGCGCGGCGGCCGCAGCCCCCCCTGTGCCGGGCAGCGGCGCGGCGAGGGAGGGCGGCGGGAGGCTGTGGCCGGAGGGCGGCCCGGCGGAAGCGGCCCGGGCCCTGGCGCGGGCCCTGGCCGGGGCGGAGGGCGGGGCGGAGATTCTCTCCGGCCTGGAGCGGAGGGGCCTGGTGCGGCTTGCGGCGCGGCCGGCCCTCCCCGTCCAGGCGGTGGTCCTGCTCCTGGGCCGCGCCGAACCCGACGCCCCGGCCCTTTTCCTTCGGCCGTTCCTGCGGGAGGCCCGGGCCCAGGGCTTGGCGGTCGTGGCCGCCGAGGCGTGCTGGACCCCGGCCTCGCTCCTGCCGGCCTGCTTGGCTGAGGGGGTTCCCACGGTGGCCCACGTGGACTTGGCCTCGGGGCGGCTCTGCCTGGTGGCGGCGGTAGGCGAGGGGAGGGGGCAGTATGGGTTGGTGGCGCCATCCCGGCCGCTCCCGGCCTGGGCCCGGGAGCCGGTTTCCGGGGGAGGCGGCGGCCGGTAGCCTGGATTTCCGGGCGGCAGGGTTGCAGCGCGGGCGCGGTCCTGTCGGGGGGGCCGGGCCGCCGTACGCGGGCGGCGTTGTCGGGGCGGCACGGCTGCGGGACGAGGGGAACTCCGTCGCCGCCGCGCCGTGGGATGCCGGTGCGAGGGGCAGCCCACCGCCAGGTGCCGCCCTACCGCTGGCTGACCCGGTGCCGCCCGACGGCGCAACCCCAGGCGCCGCCCCGGTGGCGGCCCCCGGCGGGGTCTGGGTGCTGATCCCCGCCAGGAACGAGGCCGACAGGGTGGCGGCGACCGTGCGTGCTGCCCGGGCCGTACCGGGGGTGGACGGGGTGGTGGTGGTGGACGACGGCTCCCGAGACGGCACGGCTGAGGAGGCTGGGGCGGCTGGGGCCCGCGTGCTGAGGCTTCTCCGTCCCCGGGGCAAGGGAGGGGCGCTGGAGGCGGGCCTGGAGCTGCTGGAGGGGCACGCTCCCCGAGCCGTGCTCCTGCTCGACGCCGACCTGGGGGCCGGCGCGGGGCGGGCTGGCGCCCTGCTGGAGCACCTCGGGCCTCAAGGCGCCGACATGGCCGTCGGCGCCCTGCCCAGCCGGCCCGGGAAGGGTGGGCTGGGCCTGGTGAGGCGTCTGGCGGCTTGGGGCATCCGGCTGCTGGCAGGGTGGCGCCTCGCTGCGCCGCTCTCGGGCCAGAGGGCCATAAGGTGGCCGGCCCTGGCCCGGCTGCGCCCGCTGGAGCCGGGCTTCGGGGTCGAGGTGGGGCTGGCCCTGGCTGCGGCCCGCCACGGGCTCAGGGTGGTGGAGGTGGAGCTGGACCTGGAGCACCGCTCTACGGGGCGGGACCTGGCTGGCTTTCTCCACCGGGGACGGCAGGGCTGGGCGGTGCTCCGGGCTCTGGCCAGGGCGGGGGTGGGCCTCCGGAGGCGGAATCCGTGAGCCGGCCGCTGGCCCTCTTCGCGGCAGCGGCCCTGGCCTTCGCCTTCACCCGCCTCCTGCTGGCGCCGCTGCTTCAGCTCTTCTCCGGAGGCGGGCTGGTGCGAGCCTCGTGCCGTGGCGGCACGGTGCCCACCGCCCTGGGGGTCCTCTGGCCCCTGGCGCTGGCGGTTTCCGGGGGCTGGTTGCTGGCTGTCGGGGTTCTGCCCGCGGCCCGGCTGGCTGCCGGGCTCGCAGCGTGCGGCGGCTTGGGGGTCTTGGGCCTTCTGGACGACGTGTTGGGG
>JAIMAT010000074.1 GCA_023511835.1 Bacillota bacterium
TTCCAGCACCGCCCGCAGCTCCTCGCGCAGCGTCTCCCGCGCCGGCGCGTCCAGCGCCGAGAGCGGCTCGTCCAGCAGAAAGAGCTCCGGCTCGCGCACCAGCGCCCGCGCCAGCGCCACCCGCTGCCGCTCGCCGCCGCTCAGCGTGGCCGGGCGGCGGTCGGCCAGCGACTCGATGCCCAGCAGGCGGAGCGCCTCCTCCGGCGTCCAGCGCGGCCGACCCTCCCTCCCGTCGCGGAAGCGGAGGGGGAAGCGGACGTTCTCCAGCACCGTCCGGTGCGGGAAGAGGGCGTACTCCTGGACCACGTATCCCACCCGCCGCCGCTCCGGCGGCTCGCCGGTCACGTCCCGCCCGGCGATCCGCACCCGCCCCCGCGCCGGCGCCTGGAAGCCGGCCAGCGTGCGCAGGAGGAGCGTCTTGCCGGCGCCGCTGGGCCCCAGCACGGCCAGCACCTCGCCCGCCTGCAGGCGCAGGTCGAGGGGCCCGAGCCGGAAGCCGGGCACCTCGACCCGCAGGCCGCCCACCTCCAGCCCGCTCACGGCCGCCGCCCGGGGTGCGACCCCGCCGGAAGAGCACGCCCGACCAGCGCGCGCAAGAGGACGAAGGAGCCCAGCGTCACCGCCAGGAGGAGCAGCGCCGCCGCCGCCGAGTCGGCCAGCCCGCCGCTGAGGAAAAGCTCGTAGATCTTGACCGGCGCCGTCTCCGGGTAGTAGGCGAGGACGATGACGGCGCCGAACTCGGCGATGGCGCGCGCGTACGTCAGCACCAGCCCCGAGGCGATCCCGCGCCAGGCCAGCGGCAGCGTCACCTCCAGGAAGGCCGCCCCCGGGCCCGCCCCCAGCGAGCGCGCCGCCATCTCCAGCTGCGGGTCGACGGCCGCCACCGCCTCCCGCGCGGCGTTCACCATGTACGGCACGCTGACGAAGAGCATGGCCACCACCACGCCGGCGAAGCTCCCCCAGAAGCGGACCCCCGCCAGCGCCGCCAGCCGCCCCAGCGGCCCGGTGCGGCCGAAGGCGAAGAGGAGGGCGATGCCGGCGACGGTGTGCGGCACGGCCAGCGGCAGGTCGACCAGCGCCTCGAGCCAGCGCTTGCCCCGGAAGGAGCGCCGGGCGAGCAGGTAGCCCAGCGGCGTGCCCAGCAGCCCGGCCAGGAGCGCCGTCGTCGCCGCCGCCTCCAGGCTGAGCGCCACCGCCGCGCGCACGTCGGCCATCCCCGCCACGGCCAGGAGCCGGGCCGGCTGCTGGGCGAGGAGGAGCTCCACGATAGGCAGGGCGATGAAGAGGAGGAGCAAACCGCCCAGCAGCCAGAAGGCCAGGAAGAGCGGCGACCTCCCTCCCACGGCTCCTCACCCCGCCGGCCAGGGCTCGACGTCGTCGCGCAGCTCCTCCGGCACCTTCCCGACGTCGCTGGCCATGGGCTTGGCCGGCAGGCCGAAGCCGTCCCTGGCCAGGACGGTGCGCCCCTCGGTCAAAAGGAAGGCCACCCACTGCCGCGCCAGCTCGGGGTGCGGAGCGTTGGTGGGGATGGTGACCGCGTAGACGATGGGCTTGCCGGTCAGGAGCCCGCTCTTGGTCTGTACCCGGGCCGCGGCGTACGCGCGGGCGAAGCGCGCGTCGCTCAGGTTGATCTGGGGCGGGAGCGGGACGTACTTCAGCCCGTGCTGCCTGGCGTCCGACTCGTAGATGGCCAAGTAGTCGATCTGCCCGGCCTCCAGGGCGCTCAGGAGCTCGGTCTCGGTATCGCGGACGTTGGTCATGGGCGCGTTGGCCAGCACCTTCCGCTCCAGGTCGGGTTGCCCGTAGTACTTGGAGGCCAGCTGCAGCATCTCGAGCGTCTGGTAGCCGGAGGGGTCGGTGTCCGGGTTGGAGCGGCCGATCTGCACCCCCGGCTCGGCCAGCACCTCGTACCAGTTGGAGGCGTTGATGCGCTCCGCCCCGCGGCTCCTGGCCGTGTAGACGAAGGTGATGGCGTTGGTGGCGAAGCCCACGTACCAGTCGGCAAAGACCTTGCCGCCCCCCTGGCCGAACATGAGGCGGGGGATGACGCTGTAGTCGGCCACCGCCACCACGTCGGCCGGCTGGCCCAGCTCGGTCACCTGCTTGACCTCCTTGACGCTGCCGCCGAACTGCGCCTGGACGTGGACGCCGGGATGGGCCGCCTCGAAGGCGCGGTCGATCTCCTGGAAGGGGCGCACCAGGGTGCCGGCCGCGTAGATGGTCAGCGTCACCCCGCCGGCTCCGCCCGACGCGCCCGTCGCGCCGCCTCCCGCGCCCGTCGCGCCCGCGCCGGTCGCGCGCGCCCCCGTCGACCCGCCGCCGCAGCCCGCGGACAGAAGCAGGGCCGCCAGCAGCGGAAGGACCGTCATCGCTCGCCTCGTCATGCCCCGGATCATCTCCCCTTTTGCCTGAAGACGCGCGACCCGGGGGCGCCTCTCCGCCCCCTCTAGCCGCCGGCGATGGGCGGGAAGAGGTGGAGCGTGTCGCCCTCCGCCAGCCGGGTCTCGAGCCCCTCTTGCCAGCGGATTTCGCGCCCGTTGCGGAAGATCTGGACGAAAGGCCGGACCTCGCCCAGCTCGTCCAACACCTCGCCGCGCAGCGCCGGCAGGGCGTCGAAGAGCCGTTCCAGAGCCTCGCGGACGGTGGCCGCGGGCGGGACCTCCAGGCTCTCCGCCGACGTGCCCGCCGTCATGCGCAGGTTGGCGTACAGCCGTACATCGATTCTCAGGCTCCTCACCCCCGCGGGGCGACAGCCCCCCGGAGGTTTCGCCCCGGCCCCGGGCGCGCCCTGCCCCTCCCCGGTCGCGGCGTCTCCGGTGCTACAGCATGGGGGATGCCCTAGGGTGTTGAGATCCCCTTATCGGGCGATAGCCGGATGACTCCGGGAAAGGTGAAGTTCATCGTAAGGCTTCCGGCCCGGCGGCCACTCCCCGGGTGCAGGCGTGACGGGGTGGCCGGCGGCGGCCGCCCCCGGGGTCACGGGGTCGACGGGCCGGACGAAGGGGAAGGGAGTGAGGAGCTTGCGCATCACCCGCAGGCGCTTCCTCGGCGGAGCCCTCGCCTCCGGCGCCGCCATCGCGGTGCTGGGACCGCTGGGCTTCGACCTCGAGCCGGCCAGGGCGGAGGCGCGGAGCCTTCACGTCCGCTGGCAGCAGGAGGTGACCAGCGTCTGCAACTTCTGCGCCGTGGGCTGCGGCCTGATCGTCCACTCGGCGCAGGGCGAAGTGGTGGACGTGGAGGGCAACCCCGACAGCCCGGTCAACGCCGGCGCCCTCTGCGCCAAGGGCTCGGCGACCCTGCAGGAGCACACCTCGCCCGAGCGGCTGACCAAGGTGCTCTACCGCGCGCCCTTCGACGACAAGTGGCAGGAGAAGGACTGGGAGTGGGCGCTGGACCGGATCGCCCGGCACATCAAGCAGGTGCGGGACGAGACCTGGGAGGCGACCAACGAGGCCGGCGTGCCGGTCAACCGGACACAGGCCATCGCGGCCTTCGGCAGTGCCGTCCTGAACAACGAGGAGTGCTACCTTCTGGCCAAATTCGACAGGGGGCTGGGCCTGGTCTACATGGATCACCAGGCCCGCATATGACACTCCTCCACGGTTGCCGGTCTTGGCAACACGTTTGGCCGGGGCGCGATGACCAATCATCCCCGGGACTTCGAGAACACCGACGTCGCCCTGATCATCGGCTCCAACCTGGCGGAGAACCACCCGCTGGCCTTCCGTTGGCTGGAGAAGGCGCGCGAGCAACGCGGCGCCAAGGTGATCGTGGTCGACCCGCGCTTCACGCGGACCGCGGCGCGAGCCGACCTCTACGCGCCCATCCGTCCGGGGACCGATATCGCCTTCATCGGCGGCCTGATCAACCTGGCGCTGAGCACGGGGCGATACCATGAGGAGTATGTCCGCTACTACACGAACGCCAGCTTCCTGATCAAAGAGGGCTTCGATTTCCAGAACGGCTACTTCACCGGTTACGACGCGCAGAAGCGCAGCTACGACAAGTCGAGCTGGGTGTACGAGACGGATGCCGACGGCAAGCCGGTGCGCGACATGACGCTGACGCACCCGCGCTCCGTCCTCCAGCTCATGAAGAAGCACTACGCGCGCTACGACGTGGAGACCGTCGTCTCGGTGACGGGCGTGCCCAGGGACCGCTACCTGGAGATCGCCGACGCCTTCCTGGGCTCGGCGGCGCCGGAGAAGGCGGGCTCGCTGATCTACGCCATGGGCGGTACGCAGCATACCGTCGGCTCCGAGAACGTCCGCGTCTACGCCATCCTGCAGCTGCTCCTGGGCAACGTGGGCAGGCCCGGCGGCGGCGTCAACGCCATGCGCGGCCACGCCAACGTGCAGGGCTCGACGGACCTGGCGCTCCTCTGGGACGTCCTGCCCGGCTACCTGGCGGTCCCGAAGGAGGACCTGCACCCCGACCTGGCCACCTACCTGGAGAAGGAGACGCCCAAGTCGGGCTACTGGACCAACAAGCCGAAGTTCGTCGTCAGCCTGCTCAAGGCGTTCTTCGACGCCGACGCCACCAAGGAGAACGACTTCGGCTACGACTGGCTGCCCAAGGCGCCGGCCGGGGTCAACTGCTCGCACCTGGCCATCTTCGAGCGCATGAACAAGGGGCTCATCCGCGGCACCATCTCCTTCGCCCAGAACGTGGTCATCGACGGCGCCCACTCCGGCTTCGAAGCCAAGGCGCTGGAGAAGCTGGAGTGGCTGGTGGTGACCGACCTCTTCGAGACCGAGACGGCCGCCTTCTGGAAGCGTCCGGGTGCGGATCCGAAGCGGATCCCGACCGAGGTCTTCCTCCTGCCGGCGGCCTCCTTCCTGGAGAAGTCGGGCTCGGTCACCAACACCGGCCGTGTGCTCCAGTGGCGCCACCAGGCCGCGAAACCGCTGGGCGAGGCGCGCTCCGACGCCTGGATCGCCAGCCAGCTGATCCTCCGCCTGAAGAAGCTGTACGAGAGCGACTCCTCGCCCGCCGCGGTGCCGATCCAGAAGCTCTACTGGCCCTACGGCGAGGAGCCGGACCCGGTGCAGATCGCCAAGGAGATCAACGGCTACGACGTCTCCAGCCGCCAGCTGCTGCCCAGCTTCGCCAAGCTGGCCGACGACGGCAGCACCGCCAGCGGCTGCTGGATCTACACCGGCTTCTTCCAGGAGGAGAAGGGCAACCTGGCCGACAGCAGGAAGACCGACGATCCCTCGGGGCTCGGCTACTACCCCGGCTGGGGGTACGCCTGGCCGCTCAACCGGCGCATCCTCTACAACCGTGCCGGCGCCGACCCCCAGGGCGCGCCCTGGTCGCCCGACCGGAAGACCATCTGGTGGGATGCGGCGCAGAAGAAGTGGGTCGGCTACGACGTGCCGGACTTCGTGCCGACCAAGGCGCCCGGCGACCCGGGCGGGACCGATCCCTTCATCATGAACGCCGAAGGCGTCGGCCGCCTCTTCTCCAACACCATGGCCGAGGGGCCCTTCCCCGAGCACTACGAGCCCATGGAGTGCCCGGTGGAGAACATCTTCAGCGAGGTCGACCTCAACCCGGTGGTCCACCTCTTCGACCCCGTGGAGCACCCGGTGGGCAGCTTCGACAAGTACCCGATCGTCTGCTCCACCTGGCGCGTCACCGAGCACATGGGCGCCTACACCCGCCACATCCCGTGGCTGGCCGAGCTGGTACCGGTGCTCTGGGCCGAGATCAGCCCCAGCCTGGCCCGCGCGCGCGGGCTGAAGACCGGGGACAAGGTGCGGATCCGCTCCGCCCGCGACGAGGTGGAGGCCTACGCGCTGGTGACGCCGCGCATGCGGCCGCTGCGCGTCCTGGGGAAGCAGGTGGAGCAGCTCGGGCTCAACTGGCACTTCGGCTACATGGGGTACGTCACCGGCGACATCGCCAACCGGCTGACGCCCTACGTGGGCGACGCCAACACCTGGATCCCCGAGTACAAGGCCTTCCTGGTCGACGTCGAGGGGGTGAAGTGAGATGGCCGAGGTGAGCATCCTCGTCGACGTCACCAAGTGCATCGGTTGCAAGTCCTGCGAGGTGGCCTGCAAGCAGTGGTGGCAGCTGCCCGCCGAGATCGGCTCCTGGACCGGCAGCTACCAGTCGCACGACGACCTCTCCTACCACCGCTGGACCATGGTCCTCTTCCGGGAGAAGGAGACGGCTTCGGGCGGGGTGGAGTGGCTCTTCCGCAAGGAGCAGTGCATGCACTGCGAGAACCCGGCCTGCGTGGCCGTCTGTCCGACGCAGGCGCTGACCCGGCGGCCGGACGGCATCGTCGACCTGGACCCGTCCAGGTGCACCGGCTGCCAGTACTGCGTCGAGTTCTGCCCCTTCGGCATCCCCCGGTACGACCCGGCCGCCAACAAGGTGGCCAAGTGCAACATGTGCGCCGACCGCGTCGACGCCGGCATGGAGCCGGCCTGCGTCCAGGCCTGCCCCACCGACGCCCTCACCTTCGGCCCGCGGCCGAGCCTCCTCGCGGCGGCCGAGGCGCGGGTGGCGGAGCTCGGGCAGGCCGGGGTGGCCGCGCAGGTCTACAACCCCCAGGAAGTGGGCGGCACGCATTACGTCTACGTGCTCCCCCAGGGCGAGCCGGCTGACCTCGGCTTCCCCGCCCGTCTCCGCTACCCCGCCACCGTCGGCCTCTGGAAGTCGACGCTGCAGCCGGTGGGCGAGGGGGTGGCGGCGCTCTCGCTGGCGGTGACGCTGGCGGCGGCGGCCACGGCCAACCTGCTCCACCGCAACCGCGGCGAAGGGGGTGACCACCATGAGTAATCCGGTGCGCGACGGGTGCGTGGAGATGTTCAACCTGGCGGAGCGGATCACCCACGGCCTGGTGGCGCTCTCCTTCGTGGTCCTGTTCCTTTCCAGCGCCAGCCTGATGTGGTCCTGGGCGCGGTGGCTGATGCCGCTCTTCGGAGGTCCCCGCTGGGTGGCTCTGGTGCACACCTGGTCGGGCTACGTCTTCGCCGCGGCCTTCGTGGTGGCGGTCCTGGGCGGATTCCGCTCCTGGGTGCTGCGGGTCCTGCGCTGGGGGCCGAACGACCTGGTTTTCGTGCGCCGCTTCCTGGCCATCTACTTCGGCCTGCACAGCTACGCCGACGCGCCCCCCCAGGAGAAGTTCAACGGGGGCATGAAGGCCTGGTCGCTGGTAGCCATCGCCGGCGCCCTGGGCGTGGCCGTCACCGGCCTGCTGCTGGTCTTCAAGGGCGCGGTGGGCCCGGCGGGCTTCCAGGTGACCCTGGGCCTGCACGTGCTCTTCGCCCTGCTCCTCACCGCCGGCGTCATCGGCCACATCTACCTCGCGGCCTTCCATCCGGAGGCCAGGCAGTCGTTCGGCTCCATGTTCGGCGATGGCACGGTCTCGCTGGAGTACGCCAGCACGCACCATGCGGCCTGGCTGGAGGAGCTGGGGGTGGCACCGCGCGCCCCCGGCGCGAGGCCGGCGCCGCGGGCCTGAAGTGCGAGAGACGGAGGCGGGGGCGGGTGACGCCCTCGCGGGAGGCGTGGATGAGATGACGGAAGAGCGGTCGCCTTCGCCCTGGCGGGGGCCCCGGGAGGCGGTCCTCCTCTACCGGGAGCTGGCCTCCTGGCGGCGGGCCCGGCTGCCCGGCATGCCCTCGGTCGACCCCGAAGAACTGGCGCTGGCGCTGGCCGGGGAGGAGGACTCCCCCCTGGCCAGGCGCCTGCCGTGGCGGGAGGAGGCGCGCAGGCAGGTCCGGCAGCTGGCGGGCGAGGCGGCAGCCATCATCGCCGCTCACCAGCCCTCCCTGGCCGCGGCGGCCGCAGCGCTCGCGAAGTGGCTGGAGCGGGAAGAGGCGCTGGAGGCGGCGGGTCACGCGCTCGCGAGCGAGGACGCGCAGGTGGAGGAGCTGGCGCGCCGGGCCTCCCTCCACCCCGCACTGGCCGCCTTCGCCTTCGAGCAGGCGGCGGCCGTGGTGCACACCCGCCTGGCGGCGGAGGCGGGCGCGCCTCTGGCGAGGCGCGCCTCGACGGGCGGCTCCTGCCCCGTCTGCGGCCGCGTCAGCAACCTCTCGCGGCTGGAGGGGAAGGCGGGAGAGCGCCACCTCTACTGCGCCCACTGCGACCTCTCCTGGCGCTACGCGCGCATCGGCTGTCCCCGCTGCGGCAACGAGGAGCAGGAGCTCCTGCGCGAGCTGGTCAGCGACGACGTACCCGGCGTGGCGGTGGTGGTCTGCGATCGCTGCCGCCGCTACACCAAGCGGGTCGACCTGCGGCGGGTGGAGCCGCCGGAGGAGTGGCTGGTGGCCGATGTCGAGACGCTCTACCTCGACATGCTGGCGGCCGAGGAGGGCTTCCTGCCGGTCCACCGTTGAAAGACGGCCCGCGTGCGCGGCGGCCTCCCCTGCGGGAGACGCCGCGGCGGGGGTGGAGCTTCGACCCGAAGGGGAGGCGATCCCATGCTGGGTGGTTACGCAAACCGGATAGCCTGGATCGACCTGACGAGCGGCGAGGTCGAGTACCGGCCCATGGACGAACGGCTGGCGCGCACCTACATCGGCGGCCGCGGCCTGGGCGTACGCTTCGTGCTGGACAACGGGCCCGACGTCGACCCCCTCTCGCCGGAGAACCTGCTCTGCCTTCTGAACGGGCCGGTCTCGGGGACGCCCGTCAACATGAGCGGACGCATGGCGGTGGTCACCCGCTCGCCCCTCACCGGCACCGTCACCGACTCGCACGTGGGCGGCTGGAGCGGCGCCCGCCTCAAGTGGGCGGGCTTCGACGGCCTCGTCTTCCGCGGCCGTGCCGACCACCCCGTCTACGCCTACGTGGAGGACGGGCGCGTCGAGCTGCGCGACGCGCGGCCCTTCTGGGGCAAGGGCGTGCACGAGACGGTGGCGGCGCTGCGGGAGGCGCACGGACGCGAGGACGTCAGCGTCGTCGCCATCGGCCCGGCGGGCGAGAACCAGGTGCGTTTCGCCTGCCTGGTCAACGAGGACGACCGGGCGGCCGGGCGCGGCGGCACCGGCGCGGTGGCCGGCTCCAAGAACCTGAAGGCGGTGGTCATCAAGGCGCCCAAGCGCCCGCCCAAGCCGGCCGATCCGGCCGCCCTGCTGGAGGCCCGGAGCGAGGCGCTGGAGCGGATCACGGAGAGCCCCATCACGGCGCCGCGCAAGGGCGGTCTCTCGCTCTACGGGACCGACGTCCTGATGAACATCGCCAACGTGGCCGGTGTCCTGCCGGTGCGCAACGGGCAGACCACCACCACGCCGGCGGCCGAGCGGATCTCGGGCGAGTGGGTGCGCGAGCACATCCTGGTCGACGAGCCCACCTGCTACGGCTGCCCCGTCACCTGCAAGAAGGAGGTCGAGGTGAAGGAAGGTCCCTTCCGGGTCCGCGGCCAATCCTTCGAGTACGAGTCCGCCTGGGCGCTGGGGGTCAACTGCGGCAACGACGACGCCGAATCCATCGCCTACATGCTCTCGCTCTGCAACGACCTGGGCCTGGACACGCTGGAGACGGGCAACGCCCTCTCCATGAGCATGGAGGCGAGCGAGCGCGGCCTCCTCGAGGGCGAGGCGGCGCTGGCCTGGGGCGACACGGCGGCCATGGTGCGGGCCATCGAGGCCATCGCCCACCGCCGCGAGGGGCTGGGCGAGCTGCTGGCGGAGGG
>JAIMAT010000075.1 GCA_023511835.1 Bacillota bacterium
CCCATCGCCATGGAGCTCCTGCGCGACCTGGAGAAGGAGACGGTCGACTTCGTCCCCAACTTCGACGGGGACGAGAAGGAGCCGGTGGTCCTGCCGGCGCGCTTCCCCAACCTGCTGGTCAATGGCTCCTCCGGCATCGCCGTGGGCATGGCCACCAACATCCCGCCGCACAACCTGCGCGAGGTGGTCGACGCCCTCCTGCTGCTGATCGAAGACCGCTCCGTCGACCTGGCGGCGCTGATGCGGCGCCTGCCCGGGCCGGACTTCCCCACCGGCGCGCTCATCGTCGGACGCCAGGGCATCCGCCAGGCCTACGAGACGGGGCGCGGCATCATCACGCTGCGCGCGCGGGCGCATATCGAGACCGGCAAGGGCGACCGGCAGCGCATCGTCGTTGAGGAGCTGCCCTACGAGGTCAACAAGGCGAAGCTGATCGAGCAGATCGCCGAGGAAGTGCGGGAGCGGCGCATCGAGGGCATCTCCGACCTGCGCGACGAGACCGACCGGAGCGGGATGCGCATCGTCATCGAGCTGCAGCGCGGTGCCAACGCCAACGTGGTGCTGAACAAGCTCTACAAGGCCACCGCCCTGCAGCAGAACTTCGGCATCATCCTGCTGGCGCTGGTCGACCAGCAGCCGCGCGTCCTCAACCTGAAGGAGATGCTGGAGCTCTACCTGGACCACCAGGAGGTGGTGGTCCGGCGCCGGAGCCGCTTCGAGCTGGAGAGGGCCGAGGAGCGGGCGCACATCCTGGAGGGCCTGCGCATCGCCCTCGACCAGATCGACGCCATCATCGCCCTGATCCGCGCCTCCGAGACGGTGGAGGAGGCGCGCCAGGGGTTGATGGAGCGTTTCGGTCTGAGCGAGAAGCAGGCGCAAGCCATCCTGGACATGCGCCTGCAGCGCCTGACCGGCCTGGAGCGCGAGAAGATCGAGGAGGAGTACCGCGGGCTCCTGGAGCGCATCGCCGAGCTGCGCGCCATCCTGGCCGACGAGAGCCGTCTGCTGGCCGTCATCCGCCAGGAGCTGGTGGAGATCCGCGACAAGTACGGCGACGCCCGGCGGACGCAGATCGTCGCCGGCGAGGCGGCCTTCGACGAGGAGGACCTGATCGCCGACGAGGAGTGCGTCATCACCGTCACCCACTTCGGCTACGTCAAACGGCAGCCGCTGGACACCTACCGGAGCCAGCACCGCGGCGGGCGGGGCGTGGCCGGGACGGCGGTGCGGAACGAGGACTTCGTCGAGCACCTCTTCGTGACGCGGACGCACCACTGGGTCCTGTTCTTCACCAACCGCGGGCGCGTCTACCCGCTCAAGGCGCACGAGATCCCCGAGGCCGGGCGCAGCGCGCGCGGGACGGCGGCGGTCAACCTGGTGCCGCTGGAGAGCGGGGAGAGCATCACCGCGGTGGTGACGGTGCCCGACTTCGAGGGCGAGGAGGACTTCCTGGTGATGGCGACGCGCAGGGGCGTCGTCAAGCGGACGGCGCTGCGCGAGTTCGCCTCGGGGCGCCGCGCCGGCCTGGTGGCGCTGGGCCTGGACGAGGGCGACGAGCTGATCGCCGTGGCGCCGGCGCGGGAGCCGGCGGAGCTGCTTTTGGCCAGCCGCGAGGGGATGGCCATCCGCTTCCGCCTGGAGGAAGTCCGGCCCATGGGGCGGACGGCGCGCGGCGTTACCGGCATCCGCCTGGGCGAGGGCGACCGCCTGATCGCCATGGCGGTGGTCGACCCCGGCGCCGACCTGCTGGTGGTGACCGAGAACGGCTTCGGCAAGCGGACGCCCGTGGAGCAGTTCCGCCTTCAGGGGCGTGGCGGCATGGGCGTCCAGGCGATCCGCGCCACGCGGCGGAACGGCCCGGTGGCGGGGGCGCTGACGGTGCGCGAGGAGGACGAGGTGATGGCCATCAGCTCCCAGGGCGTCCTGATCCGCTACCCGGTCCGCGACGTGCCGCGCCTGGGCCGGCTCACCCAGGGCGTCAGCCTGATGCGCCTGGGCGAGGGTGACGCGCTGGTGGCGGTGGCGCGCATCGAGGCCGAGGACGGGGCGGACGGCGGGCGATGAGCGGGGGCGCGAGCCGCGGGGAGGGCGCGGGGGCCGCCGGGCGGCCGGAACGGGCGGAGCGGGCGCAGCCGGCGGTGCGGGCGGCGCGGCTCGCGGCGGGCAAGCTCCCGCCCGACCTCCTGGAGGGCCTGGTCCTCCGCCACCGCGGTGCGCGGCGGCCGGAGCTGTTGCGCGGCGGGGCCACGGGCGAGGACGCGGCCGTCCTCGACCTGGGGGGCGACCTGGTGGTCGCCTCCACCGATCCCATCACCGCCGCCGAGGCCGACGCCGGCTGGCTGGCGGTCCACGTCTCCGCCAACGACGTGGCCGCGGCGGGGGCGGAGCCGGTGGCGGTCCTGCTGACGCTCCTCCTGCCGGAGGGGAGCGAGCCCGCCCTGGTGGAGCGGCTGATGGAGGGCGCCGAGCAGGCGGCGGAGGAAGTGGGGCTGGCCGTCGCCGGCGGCCACACCGAGGTGACGCCCGGCCTGCCCCGGCCCATCCTCTGCTCCACCGTGCTGGGGCGCCGACCGCGCGGGCGGGACGTCCACGCCGGCGGCCTGCGGCCCGGCGACGCGCTCCTCCTGGCGGGGAGCGCGGGCAT
The DNA here is from genome assembly GCA_023511835.1 of Bacillota bacterium. Classification (NCBI taxonomy): domain Bacteria; kingdom Bacillati; phylum Bacillota; species Bacillota bacterium. The sequence continues at coordinate 2,645 of JAIMAT010000075.1, forward strand.
GGAGGGCGCCGCCATCCTGGCCGCCGACCGGGCGGAGGAGGTGCGCGCGGCGCTGGGCGAAGCCGCCTGGCAACGCCTCGTGGAGCTCCGCCGGCGGATCAGCATCGTGCCCGCCGCGCGCCTCGCGCTGGAGGCGGGCAGCCGGGCGCTGCACGACGTGACCGAGGGCGGCGTCTGGGGCGCGGCCTACGAGATGGCGGCCGCCTCGGGGGTGGGGCTGGAGCTGGAGGCGGAGGCGGTGCCCGTGCTGCCCGAGGTGCGCCGGCTCTGCGACCACTTCGGCCTCGACGTCTACCGCCTCATCTCCAGCGGAAGCCTCCTGGTGGGCGTCGGGGAGGCGGCCGCGGGGCCGCTGCTGGAGCGACTGGCCGCGGCGGGCATCGAGGCGGCGCGCATCGGCCGCGCCGTGGGGCGGGAGGCCGGCCTGAGGCTGCGCGGGCCGGCCGGCTGGAGCGAGCTGGAGCCGCCCCGGGGCGACGAGCTCTGGCGGGTGCTGGGCTAGCCGGCGGCGGGGCGATGCCGCAGGCCGACGGGAGGGTGGGGCGTGCTCGATCTGCGCTGGGTTCGCGAACATCCGGAGGAAGTCCGCGCCGGCATGCGCGCCAAGGGGGTCGACGAGGCGCCGCTCGACGAGCTGCTGGCGGCCGACCGGCTCTGGCGCGAGGCGCTGGCGGAGCTGGAGGGGCTGCGCGCCACGCGCAACCGCGTCTCGGAGGAGATCGGCCGCCGCCGCCGCGCCGGCGAGGCGGCCGAAGAGCTGGTGGCCGAGATGCGCTCGGCCGGCGAGCGGATCAAGGAGCTGGAGGCGGCGGTACGCGAGCAGGAGGCGCGCATCCGCGAGGCGCTTCTGGCCATCCCCAACCTGCCCGCGCCGGACGTGCCGCCCGGTCCGGACGAGTCGGCCAATGTGGAGCTGCGCCGCGCGGGCGAGCCGCGCCGCTTCGACTTCGAGCCGCTGCCGCACTGGGAGCTGGGGGTGCGGCTGGGCATCCTGGACTTCGAGCGCGCCGGCAAGATCACCGGCTCGCGCTTCGCCGTCTACCGGGGAGCGGGCGCGCGGCTGGCGCGGGCGCTGGTCCAGTTCATGCTCGACCTGCACGTTGAGCGCCACGGGTACAGCGAGGTCTACCCGCCCTTCCTGGTCAACGGCGCCAGCATGACGGGGACCGGCCAGCTGCCCAAGTTCGCCGAGGACGCCTTCAAGGTGGAGGGGCGCGACCTCTGGCTGGTGCCGACGGCCGAGGTGCCGGTGACCAACCTCTACCGCGACGAGATCCTGGACGGTGCCCGCCTGCCCATCAAGCACTGCGCCTACACGGCCTGCTTCCGCTCCGAGGCGGGGGCGGCCGGGCGCGACACGCGCGGCCTGATCCGCCAGCACGAGTTCGACAAAGTGGAGTTGGTCAAGTTCGTGGCGCCGGAGACGTCGGAGGCCGAGCTCTGGTCGCTCATCCGCGACGCGGAGGAGGTGCTGGAGGCGCTGGGCCTCCCCTACCGCGAACTGCAGATGTGCACGGGCGACCTGGGCTTCACCGCCGCCAAGAAGATCGACCTGGAGGTCTGGATGCCCAGCTACGGGCGCTACGTGGAGATCTCCAGCTGCTCCAACTTCACCGACTTCCAGGCGCGCCGCGCCAACATCCGCTTCCGGCGGACGCCGGAGAGCCGGGCCGAGCTGGTCCACACGCTCAACGGCTCGGGCCTGGCGGTGGGCCGCACCTTCGCCGCCATCCTGGAGAATTGCCAGCAGGCGGACGGCTCCGTCCTCCTGCCGGAGGCGCTGCGCCCCTACATGCGCGGGCTGGAGCGGATCGGGCCGGAGGCGTGAGGGGCCGTGGTAGACTCTTGCGCGGACCCTTTGCGGAGAGGTGCCGGAGCGGTTGAACGGAGCGGTCTTGAAAACCGCCAGGGGCGCGCAGCTCCTCGTGGGTTCGAATCCCACCCTCTCCGCCAGGCATGACTTCCTGGGGCTAGGTGTACCGGGGTAGGGTACCCAGGGAGGAAGTGCAAACCGAGTGCAAACCGGCCCGGCGCGGGCGCGCGGGCGTTCAGCGCGCGCTCCCGCCGAGGCGCGACATGGCGGCCCGCAGCCTCTCCTCGACGAGGCGGGCCGCCTCCGCGTCTTCGCCCGGGAGCAGGTGGGCGTAGGTGGTCAGGGTGACCACGGGCGAGGCGTGGCCGAGGCGCCGCGCCACCTCGACGGGGCTGGCCCCGGCGCGCAGGAGCTGGCTGGCGTGGCTGTGGCGGAGCGTATGGAGGTGGACGCCGGGGAAGCCGAGGCGGAGCATGGCGTCGTGAAAGGTGGCGGAGAAGGCGTCCGGCTCCAGCGGGCGGCCGTCCGGGCGGGCGAAGACGAGGTCCTCGGCGCCGGCGGCGCGCGGGCCGTCGCCGGAGCGCCCGGCGCCGGCAGCGAGGCGGCGGAGCTCCTCGCAGGCGAGGCCGGGCAGGGCGAGCGAGCGGAGGCCGGAGCGGCTCTTGGGCGGCTTGAAGCGGAGGCCGGCGCGCGTCTGCTCCAGGGAGCGGCGGACGGCCAGCGTGCAGGCGGCGAGGTCCACGTCCTGCCAGCGCAGCGCCAGGAGCTCGCCGCGGCGGAGGCCGGTGAGGGCGGCGAGCAGGGCCGGGGGGTGGAGATCGCTTCCTTCCAGGGCGCGGAGGAGGAGGGCGAGCTGCTCCTCGTCGAGCGCCGCCTGCCGGGAGCGGGGCGCGGCCGGCGGGCGGAGGCGGTCGGCGGGGTTGGCGGGGAGGAGCCCGCGACGGACGCCGTCGGCCAGGGCGCGGTGGAGGAGACGGTGGACGGCCAGGACGGTGCGCGGACTGAGACCGGCGCCGGTGCGGCGGTTGCCGGAGGCGGCCAGCCGCCGGTAGAGGGAGTCCAGGTGGGCGGGCCGCAGCGCGTCCAGCCGCAGGCCGCCCAGGTGCGGCAGGACCGCCCCTTCCAGCAGCTCGGCGTAGCGCTCGGCGGTCTTGGGCGAGAGGGCGGGGCGGCGATCGGCCAGCCAGCCCTCCAGGTAGGCGGCCAGGCGCGGGCGCGCGGGCGGCAGGTCGCCGGCCGCCAGCAGCCGGAGGAGCTCCGCCAGGTGGAGCTCGGCGGCCTCGCGCGTGCGATGGCCGCCGAACCAGCGCTGCAGGCGGCGGCCAGTGCGCGGGTCACGCCCCAGGCTGAGGACGATGCTGTAGGTCGAGCCGCGGCGGACGATGCAGCCCTTCGCCAGGACGCCCCCGGACGACATGGTAACACGTTCCTGGTGGAAAAAGGCAGCCCTTCCGCGCCCGGGATGCCGCACGGGGACGGCGGGCAGACTGGCACGCGAAGGGGGGGAGCGTACCATGGCCGAGGTCACCTTGGACCTGAGGCCGGCCGTCGACCCGGAGCGCGACCCGGAGCGCGTCGCCGACGTGCTCCGCCGCCTGGGCGAGGAGGACCGCCTCCACCTGCTGCTGGAGGCGGCCGACGCGCACCAGCTGGACCCGGTGATCCGAGCCGTGGAGGCGGCCGGCTTCGGTTACCAGCCCAAGGGCGGGCACGAGGGCGAGTACCACCTGCTGGTGGGGCGCGACCTGACGCGCCCGGGCGGGGCGGACGGGGAGCGCGAAGCATAGGCCGGCGCGCCGCGCCGGTGCGGGGTCCGCTTCGGCTCAGCTCCGGACGGCGAAGAGGATGAGCGCCACGCCCAGGAAGACGAGGCCGATCCGCCAGGCCGGCATCTCGCCGGCCAGGCCGAGGACGCCGATGGTGGTGACGGTGAGCAGCACCAGCGGGCCGGTCAGGCCCAGGAGCGCGTTGACGCGGAGCGCGGCGTCGACACGGTTGAAGCGCGCCATGAGCGTCGCGCCGGTCAGCTCGAGGCCGGCCGAGATCAGGCGTACCAGCACCATCGCACCCACGTACGGCTCCAGCCCCAGCACGGCGCCTCGCCTCCGCGAGGCTTCATCTATTCGGTGGCGCTCCCGCCTATGCGCGCCGTCCGCTGGTTGCCCGCGGAGGGTCCGCGTGCTAGCATCTATAGCTGCATTGGAGAGGTGACCGAGCGGCCGAAGGTAGCTGCCTGCTAAGCAGTTGAGGGCGAAAGCCCTCCGCGGGTTCGAATCCCGCCCTCTCCGCCAGAGTTGCCGGCCCGCGGCCGGCGCGGCGGGCGGCGCCCGGGGGAGACGGGCGCTCCGCCGGAGACGGAAAGCCGATTTGGGCGCCCATAGCTCAGTGGACAGAGCGACTGGCTACGGACCAGTAGGCCGGGGGTTCAAATCCTCCTGGGCGCACCAGATGATCCCACCTTCGGACCCGCAGCCGACGCGGCTGCGGGTCCCTTGTCCCGGGGCGCGCGTCCGCCACGCGTTGCTGCGCCGCCTTGCCGGCGAGCCGCCGCCGGCCGCCGGCGCTCCACCCGCGCGACGGCCGCCTCCCGCCACCGTGAGGAAGCGGTCCCCGCCCGCCCTCATTTCCCGGGAAAAGGCCGCGGCGGCTGCGCGAAGCGCTCCAGGGGAAGGAAGAGATAGACGACGATCATGGTCAGAAGCGCCGCGCCGGTGGCGTAGAGCGGCAGGTGCAGCCCGTAGAGGCTGCCCAGGAAGCCGCCCAGCGCCGAGCCCAGGGCGACGCCGACCCCCTCCACGGTCATGAAGAAGCCCATCATCCCGCCGCGCTCCCCCTCCGGGGCGATACGCGTCATCAACCCGTTCCAGGAGGGCAGGACGAAGGCGTAGCCCGCCCCCAGCACGACCGCCCAGGGGAGCGCCTGGACGAAGCTGTGCCGGCCGGAGAGGACCACCAGCGAGGCGGAGGCGACCAGGAGCCCCGCCAGCAGGACCGGGCGCGGCCCCAGGCGGTCGGCCAGGGCGCCGGCCGGCAGCAGGACCAGGACGGCCGTCGCGCCGCCGGCGATCATCAGCCAGGCGTAGTCCGGCCCGGAGAGGTGGAACTGGTGCCGGGCGAAGGGCGCCATGACGGGCAGGATGAGGCCGACGGCGAAGGTCTGCAGGAACATGCCGGGCAGGACGGGCCAGGCGCGCCCCACCGCGGGGGCGATGCGCCGCAGGGCGCCGCCCAGGGCCAGCGCCTGCCGCCAGTCGAGGCCGCGGTAGCGGACGGCGCGCAGGTGGGCCAGGGCGACGGCCAGCGGAAGGAGCAGGACGGAGCCTAGGAGGGGGAAGACCCAGCGGTCCGGGACGTAGTTGATCAGCACCGGGCCGAGGCCGCCGCCCGCCAGCCAGGCGACGAAGATGGAGCTGAGCGCCGAGGAGCGGAGCTCCTCGGGCGCCGCCGCGCTGATCCCGGCCATGGCGGCCGGCCAGGTGCCGGCCGCGCCCAGGCCGTAGGCCAGGGAGCCGAGCAGGAGGCCGGCCAGCGAGTGGGAACGGGCCAGCAGGAGGACGCCCAGGCCCGCCAGCAGGAAGCCGGGCACCAGGATCGGCCAGGGGCCGAGGCGGTCGATGATGCTTCCTTCCCATGCCTTGAAGAGGTTGTCGGCCACGTACTGGGTGGCGATGACCAGGCCGACGACCGCGGTGCTGACGCCGGCGGCCGGCAGGTAGGTGGGCAGAAAGGTGATGTAGAGCGCGCCGCGGACGAACTCCACCGCCGCCACGGTGAGCAGGTGGGCCAGGACGACCGGCCGGGCGATGGCGCGCAGCGTGCGGGCGATCTCCACGCCGGCCCTCACTCCAGCGGCGCGGCCGCACCCGGGACCGGGGCCGCCGCAGGAGCCGGGTCCGCCCGGCCGGCCAGGCGCGGGTCGCGAAGGAGCAGACGGATGGCGTCCCGGGCCGCCTCCGGGCGCGCGAGGCGGCGGGCGGCGCGGCGGAGCGGCTCGGCCGCGGCGGGTCCGGCCAGCAGGCGGCCGGCCAGGGCGGCCACGTGGGCGGCGTCGCGGGCGACCAGGGCGGCGCCGTGACGGGCGAGGTAGGCGGCGTTGACCGCTTCCTGGCCCGGAACGGGCGGGACCAGGAGGAGCGGGAGCCCGGCCGCCAACGCCTCGGCGCTGGTGACGCCGCCGGCCTTGCCCACCAGGAGGTCGGCGGCGGCCATGGCCGCGGCCAGGTCGGGCAGCCAGCCGAAGAGGCGGGCGGGGTGGCGGAGGCGCGGCGCCTCGCGGCGGAGGCGGGCCAGCGTGGCGGCGTCCTCGCCGGTCACCACGAGCAGCTGGAAGTCCTGTTCGAGCGCGTCCAGGCGGCGGACGAGCGGCAGCAGGCCGGCTAGGGTGCCCATGCCGCCGGCGGCGAGGAGGAGGACCGGCCGTCCGGGCTCGAGGCCCAGGGCGGCGCGGGCCGCCGCGCGCGCGGGCAGCCGGCGGAAGGCCGCGCGCAGCGGGATGCCGGTGGCGTGGAGGCGCCCGGCCTCGACGCCGTGCGCCGCCAGGCCGGCCGCCAGGTCGGGCGCGGCCACCAGGTAGCCCTCGGTGCCGGGGTAGAGCCACTCCACGCCGTCGGTGAAGTCGGTGACGACCGTGTAGAAGCCCGGCCCGGGGAGCAGGCCGCGCGCGTCCAGGGCGGAGTGGATGGCCGCGGTCTGCGGGAAGGTGTGGACGATGAGGCGCGGGCGGAACCGGGCCGCGATCTCGCGCATGCGCCGCCAGCCGAGGCGGCTCAGGCCGTCGCGCAGCCCCGGGCTCGCCGCCAGGCGCGAAGAGGCGCGGTAGAACCAGCCGTAGGCGCGCGGGAAATGGCGCACGGCGGTGGTGTAGGTGAAACGCGTGAAGCGGCTGTAGAGCGGCGAGTAGGCCTGGAAGAAGTCGACCACCCGGCAGCTGAGGACCGGCTCCGCCTCGCCCGCCGCCTCGGCCAACGCCGCCGCCACCTGGCGGTGGCCGCCGCCGTAGCTGGCGGTGAGGATGAGCAGGTCGACCCGCGCCGGCTCCGCCGGCGCCACCCCGTCCCGTCGCGCTGGCAACGCGAGCCCCCCTCGCCCCGCCGGGGCCCCGCCCGGCGGACGGCCCCTCCGACAGGATAGGAGGTGCCGCTCCTTCCCAGAAGCTTGCGCGAGACCCATGGTGGCACAAGC
>JAIMAT010000076.1 GCA_023511835.1 Bacillota bacterium
GTGGCCGGCATCGGCTGCTCGGGCAAGATCGGCAACTACGTCAACTCGTACAACCTGCACGTGACGCACGGCCGCACGCTGCCCGCGGCGCTGGGGCTGAAGCTGGCCAACCCGACGCTGACGGTCATCGCCGCCGGCGGCGACGGCGACGCCTTCGCCATCGGCATGAGCCACTTCGCCCACGCGGTGCGGCGGAACCCGGACGTCACCTACATCGTGATGGACAACCACATCTACGGGTTGACCAAGGGGCAGAACTCGCCCACCAGCGACCCCGGGGCCAAGAGCAAGGCCTCGCCCTGGGGCAACGTGGAGCAGCAGGTCCACCCGCTCTCGCTGGCCATCAGCGCCGGCGCCACCTTCGTCGCGCAGGGTTTCTCCGGCAACCCGCGCCAGCTGACGCGGATCATCGAGGAAGCCATCCGGCACAAGGGCTTCAGCTTCGTCAACGCCATCAGCCCGTGCGTCACCTTCAACCGGATCAACACCTACGACTTCTACCGCAAGTCGCTGGTCGACCTGGAGCAGGATCCGGAATACCGCGCCAACGACCGCGCCTGGGCGCTGCGCAAGCTGCTGGAGACCGACGAGCTGGTGACGGGCGTCGTCTACCGCGACGACGAGACGCTCTCGCTGGAGGAGCGGCTGCCCGGCTTCCTGGAGGCGAAACCCATCGCGCTGCGCACGGTGGAGGAGCTGGAGGCGGAGAAGGAGCGCGTCCGCCAGCTGATCGAGAGCTACCGCTGAGGCGGGGGGCCGACGCCGGCCGCGAGGGAGGGGCCGGGCGGCCCCTCCCTTTTTGTTGCCGGTCGCCTGCCGCCTGCGGTATGACTTTGCACGTCCGGAAACCGGAAGGAGGCATGGCATCGCCTTGAACGCCCGAGCGGACCGGGAAGCCTTTCGCGAAACCGACCTCGTCGACTTCGAGTTCCTGGGCGACGCGCAGATCGCTCCCGGCGGCGCCGCCGTCGCCTTCGTCCGCACCGTGGTGGAGAAGGAGGAGAACCGCTACCGCTCGCGCATCTTCCGCCTGCCCTTCGAGGGCGGCGAGGCCGAGCCGCTGACCGCCGGGCCGGGGCGCGACTTCCACCCGCGCTGGTCGCCCGACGGGCGCTGGCTGGCCTTCCTCTCCGACCGCGAGGCGGAGAAGGGCAAAGAGGACGGCCTGGACGCCGAGGGGCGCCCGCTCAAGCCGCTGGGCAGCCAGCTCTACCTGATGCCGGCCGGGGGCGGCGAGGCGGTCCGCCTCACCGACCTGCGCGGCGGCATCGAGGGTTTCGTCTGGGCGCCGGACGCGCGCCGGATCGCCTTCGTGGCGCGGGTTCCCGCCTCCGGGCCGCGCTTCCTGGGGGAGAAGGCGGACGGCGGGGAGGGGCTGGAGGAGAACGAGCGGCTCTACCGCCGCTTCAACGCCGACGTCCGCCACCATACGCGCGCGCTCTACCGCATCGACGGCGTCGGCTACCTGGAGGACCGCTTCCTGCAGGTCTTCGTCCTCGACGCGTTGGAGGCGCGCCTGGCGGCGGCGCTGGGCGAGCCGCTGCCGCGACCGCTCGCGGTGACCTCCGGCCCGTACGACCACGCCATGCCCGCCTGGTCGCCCGACGGCTCCACGCTGGCCGTGGTGGCGGCGCGCGTCGAGCGCTCGGACCTGGCGCGCTTCACCGATCTCTGGCTCTTCCCGGCCGGCGGCGAGGGCGAGCCGAAGAAGCTGACGCCCTCGCGGGGCGTCGCGGCCCATCCGGCCTTCTCGCCCGACGGACGCCGGCTCGCCTACCTGGGGCACGAGCGCGAGCGCGGCTGGTACACCGACATGCAGCTCTACGTGGTCGACCTGGAGGCCTGGGCGCGCGGAGAGCCGGACGAGTCGGTCCGCCGCTCGCTGACGCGCGGCTTCGCCCGCTCGCTGGAGGACGCCTCGGTGGTGGACATGCGCTTCGCCGGGGAGGGCTTCCTCCCCACCTGGACGGCCGACGGCCGCCAGCTCCTCCTTCCGGCCTCGGCCAACGGGACGACCCACCTCTTTCGCGTCGATGTGGCCGGTGCGCTGGCCTCGGGCGAGGGGGCGGTGGTGGAGCGGCTGACCTCGGGCGACCTGGTCGCCTTCGACGGAAGCTTCGACCCGGCCAGCGGGCGGCTGGCGCTGACGGTGGGGACGGCCGAGAACCCCGGCGACGTCTACGTGGCCGAGCTGGGTGAGGCCGGCCTCCTGCCGGCGGGGCGGGGCGCGGAGGCGCTGGAGGGGCTGCTGGAGCCGGCGGGGCCGGGCCGCGGCCTCCCCCTGCGGCGGCGGACGCGCGCCTCGGAGGCCCTTCTCGGCCGGCGGCGGACGGTCCTCCCGGAGCGCTTCACCTTCCGCTCGCCGGGCGGGCCGGAGCTGGACGGCTGGCTCCTCCGCCCGCTGGACTGGCGCGAGGGCGCCCGCTACCCGGCCGTGGTGGAGGTGCACGGCGGGCCGCAGATGATGTACACCAGCGAGTTCTTCTTCGAGTTCCAGGTGCTGGCCGCCGCCGGTTTCGCCGTCCTCTACACCAACCCGCGCGGCAGCCAGGGCTACGGCGAGGCGTTTACCGCCGACATCCGCGGCCACTGGGGCGAGCACGACTACGCCGACGTGATGGCGCTGGTGGAGGCGGCGCTGGAGCGCTACCCCTGGATCGACCCGGAGCAGCTGGGCATCGCGGGGGGCAGCTACGGCGGCTTCATGACCAGCTGGGTGGTGGGCCACACCGACCGCTTCCGCGCGGCCGTCTCCATGCGCGCGCTCAACAACATGCAGAGCTTCTTCGGCACCTCCGACTCCGGCTTCCGCTGGGACGAGGTCTTCGGCGGGAAGCCCTGGGAGGCGCCGGAGCGCTATCGCGAGCAGTCGCCCATCACCTACGCCGGCCGCGTGCGGACGCCCACCCTGGTCCTGCACAGCGAGGAGGACTACCGCTGCCCGCTGGAGCAGGGCCAGCAGCTCTTCGCCTCGCTGCAGGTGCAGGGCGTGGAGAGCGAGATGTTCCAGTACCCCGGCGAGAGCCACGGGCTGAGCCGCCAGGGGCGGCCCTGGCACCGCGTCCACCGCCTGCGCGTCATCCGCGAGTGGTTCGAGCGGTACCTGGGCGAGGCGGACTGAGCGGGAGAGGGATCCGGGAGCGGCGGGCGGGGCGGGCCGGTGCCCGCACCCCGCCCGGGGAGGGAGGCGGTCGGCGGTGCGCGTGGTGGTGGGCCAGCGGCGTTTCGGCGATCTCTTCGAGCGGCTGCCCCGGCTCCTGCCGGGCGTGGAGGTGGCGGCCAGCGAGCCCGGGCGCCTGGCCGAGACGCTGGCCCGGACGGGCGGCGCCGACGTCATCATCCCCGGCATGTCGCCGGTGGACGAGGCGGTGCTGGCCGCCGCGCGCGGCCTGCGCCTCGTCCAGCAGTGGGGCGCGGGGCTGGACACGGTGGACGTGGCCGCCTGCACCCGCCGCGGCGTCCCTGTGGCCAACGTGCCCACGGCCGGGACGGGGAACGCGGAGTCGGTGGCGGAGTGGATGCTCCTGGGCGCCCTGGCGACGGCGCGGCGGCTGGAGGAGGCGCGGGCCAACCTGGACGGCGGGCCGGCCGGCTGGGGAGGGCCGGTGGGCCGGCTGCTGGCGGGCAAGAAGGCGCTGGTGGTCGGCCTGGGCGGCATCGGCGCGCGGCTGGCCCCCAAGCTGCGGGCGCTGGGGCTGCGCGTCTGGGCCGTGCGCCGGCGCGGCGCCGCCGGTGGGGGCGAGGCGGCGGCGCTGGGGCTGGAGGAGCTGGGCGGGCCGGCCGACCTGGACCGCCTGCTGCCGGAGATGGACTTCGTCTTTCTCTGCCTTCCGCTCACGCCCGAGACGCACCATCTCTTCGGCCGGGAGCGGCTTGAGCGCATGAAGCGGGAGGCCGTCCTGGTCAACGCCGGCCGCGGCGGCCTGGTGGACGGGGCGGCGCTGGCGGAGGCGCTCCGCTCCGGCCGGCTGGGCGGGGCGGCGCTGGACGTCTTCGAGCGCGAGCCTCTTCCCCCCGACGACCCCCTGCGCGGGGCGCCGCGGCTCTTTCTGACCCCGCACATCGCCGGGGTGACGGAGGAATCGCAGGCCGACATCGCCGCCGCGGTGGTCGAGAACCTCCGCCGCGTGGAGCGGGGCGAGCTGCCGCTCCACTGCGTCAACGCCGAGGCGCTCAGCCGGCGGGACGCGCGCGCGGGCGGAAGACCCGCCTGAGGGAGAAGGGCTCCTGCACCAGCAGGTTGTCGCGGTAGACGCGCGCCGCCCAGCGCAGCAGAAGCACCAGGAGGGCGGCGTTGAGCGCCAGCCCCAGGAGCGGCTGCCAGAGGGGCGGCCGGAGCGTCACCACGCGGACGAACATGATCATGGGCGTCAGGAAGGGGACGAAGGAGGCGGCGGTGGCCAGCCGGCCGCCCGGGTCGACCACCGCCGCCAGCGCCACCAGGTAGGCGGCCACCGGCACCAGCGTGGGCAGGCTCGAGGCGTTCTGCGCCTCCTCCGGCCGGCTGACCATGGAGCCCATGGCGGCGTAGAGCGCCGAGTACATCAGGAATCCCACCAGGAAGAAGAGCACGAACCAGAGCCAGACCTCCGCCGGCACGGCCGAGAGCCGCAGGCCGCCCAGCGGCGAGGGGCCGGGACGGAGCCGGCCCACGGCCAGGCCGGCGGCCGCCATGAGCAGGAACTGGAGGAGCCCGGCCGCCCCGAGGCCGACCAGCTTGGAGAGGAGGAGGGCGTCGGCCCGCGCCGCCACCAGGAGCACCTCGGCGATGCGCGACGTCTTCTCGGTGGTCACGCCGTAGAAGACGCGGGCGCCGAACATGACCAGCGCGACGTACAGAAAGAGCATCAGGAAGTACCCCAGCCCCTGCGTCACCAGCAGCTCCGCCGCGCGCGGCGCCGGCGCCAGCGTCACCGCCCGCACCCGGAGCGGCGCCGTGGCCGCCCGGAAGGCCGAGGGCGAGATGCCCGCCCGCTCCAGGCGGAGCGGCAGGGCCGCCTGGTTGACGGCGGCCGAGAGGGCGGCCAGCGTGGCCGGCTGGCTCTGGCGGCTGAAGTAGCGGGCCTCGACCGCCTCGGGGCCCGCCGCGGGCCGCAGCCAGAGGAGGCCGGCCACGTTGCCGCGACGGAGGGCCGCCTCCACCTGCGCCTCCTCCGCCGGGCCAGTCCAGGGCACCAGGCGCAGCCGCGGCGACGGCTCCGCCCGTGCCAGCCGCTCCACGGCCGGCCCCAGCCCCGTCCCCTGGTCGAGGAGGGCCACGGTCTGCGGGCGGCCCTCCTGCAGGGAGGCGAGCAGCCCGGGCAGAAAGGCCAGCGCCACCACCACCAGCAGGGAGAGGACGGTGGTGACGCGGTAGCTGGTGGAGCGGACCGCCTCCAGGAACTCCCGCCGCGCCAGCACCCGGAAGGCGTTCATGTGCGGACGACCCCCCCGTCGGCCGCGGGCTCCCCGGCCCGCCGGCTCGCCTCCTCCACCCGGTCGATGTAGATGCGCTCCAGGCTGGGAAGCCCGATCTCGAAGCGAACCGGGGTGCCGAAGCCGCGGACGCGCTCCAGCAGCGGTCCGGGCTCCAGCGGCCGCCCGGGCGGGAAGAGATACTCCCAGTAGTCGGCGCCCCGCCGGGCCACGGAGAGCCCCAGGTCGGCCGCCAGCGCCTCGTAGCGACCGTCCGCGGCCCGGCCCCCGCCCCCCTCGCCCTCCTCGGCGAAGGCCAGGCGGAGCGTCCGGCGGCCGTCCGCCGCCTTCACCCGGGCGACGGGGCCGGAGAGGATGGAGCGTCCGCCGGCGATGAGGCAGACGCCCTGGCAGAGCTCCTCCACGTGCTCCATGCGGTGGCTGGAGAAGAGGAGCGTCCGCCCCGCCTCCACCTGCTCGCGGATGACCCCCTTGAGGAGGTCGACGTTGACCGGGTCCAGGCCGGCGAAGGGCTCGTCCAGGACGATCAGCTCGGGCTCGTGCAGGAGCGCGGCCGCCAGCTGCGCCTTCTGGGCGTTGCCCTTGGAGAGCGCCTGCGCGGGCTTCTCCGCCCAGGGCCCCAGGCCGAGACGGTCGATCCAGGCGTCGGCGCGCCGGAGCGCCTCGGCCCGGGGAAGGCCGGCCAGCTCGCCGAAGAAGAGGAGCTGCTCGCGCACGCGCATGCGCGGGTAGAGCCCGTGCTCCTCGGGCAGGTAGCCCAGGAGGCGCGCGGGCAGCTCCCCCGCCGGCCGCCCGCGGAAGAGGACGCGGCCGGCGTCGGGGGAGAGGATGTTCGGCACGATGCGCAGGGTGGTGGTCTTGCCGGCTCCGTTGGGCCCGATGATGCCGAAGGCGGTGCCGGCGGGCACCTGGAAGCTCACTTCGCGCACCGCCCGGACGGGGCCGAAGGACTTTCTGAGGCCCTCCACCCGAAGTCCGGCCGGCTCTGCCGACTCCAGCGCCCTCGCCCTCCCTTCCCGAGGCTCAACGCCGGGCCGCCCGCCCGCCGGCGCTCGCCTTCTGCGCGGTCGGGAGGCCGCTGACGTACGGGTTGTCACGGATCCAGAAACGCCAGGGGCGCAGGCGCCACTCGCCCGCGTAGTCGATGCCCACGCGGACGCCCGTGGCGATGCGCTCGGCCGGCACGGGCGCCCGCCCGCGGTGGAGGCGGAGCGGTGACTCCGGCCGCCAGAGGGGCAAGCCGTACTGCGCGCCGGTGATGGCCAGCGCCTGGCAGAGGCGCCCCGGCCCGGCGGTGAGCGCGCGCTCGGCGGCCGGCCCGGAGGCGGCGGGGAGGGGCGCCCTTCTCCGCCGGCGCATCAGATCGAGCCCCCGGAGCGGTTCCAGCGCCCTCACCAGCACCGCCTCCGGCTTGTTCCCCGGGCCCGCCACCACGTTGAAGCACCAGTGCATGCCGTAGACGGAGAAGATGTAGGCGTGGCCGGGCGGTCCGAACATGACCTCGGTCCGCGCCGTCCGCCGTCCTCCCCAGGAGTGGGCGGCGCGGTCCTCGGGACCCGCGTAGGCCTCCACCTCCACGACCAGGCCCGAGGCCAGGCCCTCCGGGCTCTCGTGGACCAGCTCCAGGCCGAGCAGCGCCGGGGCCAGCTCCACCGCCGGCCGGTCGAAGAAGCCCGGCTCCGGCAGGGGACCCGGCGCCTCCGGCCCTTCGCGTTCCCCCTCCAGTCGCCTCCACCTCCGTCCCCGGGCGCCGGCCCCTCCCCCGGGGCGCGGCGGCCGCGATGCAACCTTCGGCGCGCGGCGACGTCTCCAAACCTGTAGAGTGGTGCAGGGGCCGGTGGCCGTCCGCCGGCCGCCTGCCGCCCAAGCCGACGCAGGAGGCCCCCGACATGCGCTCATGCCCCGGACCGCTCCGCGGTCGCCGCCCGGCCGTCCGCAAGACGCTTCTCCCTCTCCTCCTCGCCCTCCTGGTCGCCGCGCCTCTTGCCGCGGGTTGTTCCCGGCTGGCGGGGTCGCGCGGCGAGCCCGCCGGCCGGGAAGTGGCGGGCGGGAGCCCGGCCGCCGCGACGAGCCCCCACCGGGCGACCGGAGCCGGAGCGGGTGCCGGGGCCGGCAGCGCGGCGGGCGGCGGCGGCGCGCCCTCCCTGCCGGCGGGCGGCCGGCGCCCGGCGCCGGCGGTGGTGCGCGGGCTCTACCTGAACAGCTCGGTGGCCGCCGACCCCGCCCGCCTCCAGGCCCTCCTGGACTACTTGCACCGGAACGGCCTCAACGCCGTGGTCCTGGACGTCAAGGACGCCTCGGGCAGGCTCAGCTTTCCCCTGCCGGGCACCGCCGCCGAGGCGCTGGGAGCCGACAGCCGGCGCATCGCCGACCCCGCGGCGCTCCTGCGGCGCCTCCACGGCGAGGGACTCTACGTCATCGGCCGCGTCGTCTCCTTCGCCGATCCGTGGGCGGCGGCACGGCGGCCGGAGTGGGCGATCCGCCCGGACGGCCGGCCGTGGACCGACGCCCAGGGCATCGCCTGGCTCGACCCGGCCAACCGGCAGGCGTGGGCGTACAACATCGCCATCGGCGTGGCGGCGGCGCGGCTGGGCTTCGACGAGATCCAGTTCGACGAGGTGCGCTACCCTCAGGGGATGCCGCCCGCCGCGCGGCGCCCCGAAGCCGAGCGCGTCCGGGCGGTGACGGGCTTCCTGGCCGCGGCGCGCCGGGAGATCAGGGCCGCGGCCGGGGTGCCGGTCTCGGCCGACGTGGTGGCCATCAGCGCGGTGGTGGGCGACGACAGCTCCATCGGGCAGAACTACCAGGAGGTGGCGCACGCGGTCGACGTCGTCTCGCCCATGGACTACCCGTCGCTTTACGGGCCGGGCCTCTTCGGCATCGCCGACCCGGCCGCGCGCCCCTACGACGTCGTCCGGCGGAGCGTGGCCGCGGCCGAGGCGAGGACGGCCGACCTGCCGCGGGAGGTCCAGCGCCCCTGGATCCAGGACTTCGATCTGGGCGGGCGGCGCTACGGCGCGCGCGAGGTGGAGGCGGAGCTGGAGGCGCTGGCGGCCGGCGGCCTCCGCTCTTTCCTGCTCTGGAACGCCGCCAGCCGCTACAGCGAGGGTGTGGACTTCTCCGTCATCGACCGGACACCCCCGGACGCACCCTCCGCCGCCTGGCTCCCCGCCCTCTGGAGCCTCCTGGCGACGCGCATCCCCGTCGCCCTGCCCGGCCGCGTGCCGGCGCCTCCGGCGGGCATGAGCACCTCCGTCCGGGTGAGCGCCGCGCCCGGCGGCTACTCGGTGGAGCTCTGGGCCACCCCGGAGCCGCTCCCCGCCAACGACCCGCGCGTGGCCCAGGGCCGCCTCCTGCTCGTGGTGGGCGCCGCCAGCCAGCCGGCGGCGCTGGCGCCCGAGCCCTCGCCCGGGGCGGCCCAGACGGAGGTCCGCCTGGCCGGAGGCGGAGTGGCGCGGCTGGCCCCGTCGGGCGCGGGCGTGATCCTCCGCTGGGACGGGCCCGGGCGGTCGGCCTGGGTCTGGGCGGCCGACGCCGCCACCGCCCTGGCCGCCGCCGACTCCGAGCGCGTGGTGCCGTTCGCGGCGAGCCGCTAGCGCGCCCGAGGGGCGGTCAACGGAGGCCCAGGTGGAGCCGGAGCAGGTGGCCTGCGAGCTGCAAGTCGGCGCCCAGCCCGCTGGCCAGGAGCCCCAGCCCCTCCCCCAGGCGGGCGGCGAGGGCGGGCCGCAGCAGGAGGAGCAGGAGGAGCCCCTCCACGGCCAGCGCGGCCGAGACCAGGCGCACCAGGCGCGTGCCAGCACCGCCGGCGCCGGGACGGCGGAGCGCCAGGAGGATGCCCGGCGCCCCGCCCAGCCAGGCCAGCCGGTAGAGCTCGGATTCCGGCGGGCGGCGAGCGCCCGGGAGGAGGCGGGCGAGCCGCCCGCCGAGGCTTGCGCCGGCGCCCGGCCGGAGGTGCAGGGTCGCCCGGCCCCAGGCCCAGAGGTTGACCCCC
>JAIMAT010000077.1 GCA_023511835.1 Bacillota bacterium
TGGAGGAGGCCTACGCCCGAGCCCTCCTCGTGGAGCACCTGGCGGAGCTCGCCTGGCGCGCCGCCCTCCTCGGCCCCGTCCCCACCCTCGCCCCCGAGGAGCTGGCCCGCGTGGCCGAGCAGCTCCGCACCTACGGCCAGCGCCCCTGACCCCCTCTCAACCCGTCCCGCCTCCGCCCGATGGAGGAGGCGGAAGGCCGGAGGAAGCCGGACGGCCGCGCCCCGCGGACCGCCCGCGGCGTCGACCCGGACGCGGTCCCACCCGGCGACGCCGGGACGGAAGGAGGGATGGGTTCCACGCGCCAGGGCCCGCGCCCCGTCGACCCGCCCCGGGCGACCCGGAGCGCCGCCCCGCACCGCCCCCGGCCGGTGGGCAAGGAAGCCCGCATCCACCTCATGAGGAGGTCAGAGCCGGATGATCATCAACGACAACCTGATGTCGCTCTTCGCGGCGCAGAACCTCCAGAACACCCAGAACGACCTGCAGAAGGTCCTCCAGCAGCTCTCCTCGGGCCTGCGCATCAACTCCGCCGCCGACGATGCCGCGGGCCTGGCCATCGCGCAGAAGATGGAGGCCCAGATCAACGGCCTCAACCAAGCGAAGCGGAACGCACAGGACGCCATCAGCCTCGTCCAGACGGCTGGTGGGGCTCTGACGGAAATTCAGTCCATGCTCCAGAGGATGCGAGAGCTGGCCGTGCAGGCCGCATCGGACTCAGAGACGCCAACGGACAGAGCTCAAATCCAGAAGGAGGTGGACCAACTCGCCGCTGAGATTCACCAGATTGCCACCACGGCCCAGTTCAACACGCAGAAGCTGCTGGACGGCAGCTTCCAGAATAGGGTCTTCCAGGTCGGCGCGAATCAGGGCGAGAGCTTGCAGGTCTCCATCGCCAACGTGGACTCCCTGGCGCTGGGCGTCGAAGGAACCGTGTACAACTGGTCGGCCGTTACTAATCCACTCACCTTCACAGCAGGTGCTACAGACCCGAAGGTTGCATCTGTCACAGCGAACACTGGCTACGTTGGTCGCATCGGCAACGGTACGTATACCCTCAACTTCACCGTGGACTCATCAGGAAACGTCGCCGTGACGATGGTGGACTCGAACGGTCAGTGGGTGGCTAGTGGAACTGGCAAGATTGTCAGCGGTCAGAATACCAGCATTGACATCAAGGACGGCTTCGGGAACACAGTACTAACTGTAACGGATAACAACAGTGCGGCAACGCCTGCGCCATTCCAGACTGGAACAGGTACTGTAACAATCAGTGGTACAACAACAACCACCAGCGTTCAGTACGGAGTGGATGTCAGCACCGCTATGGCGGCATCCAACGCTTTAAACACTCTGGATCAGGCCATCAACGTTGTGAACAGTCAGCAGGCTCTCCTGGGGGCTTACCAGAACCGCTTGCAGCACGTAACAAACGTCAACGCCATTGCCTACGAGAACCTGACCTCCGCAAAGGCCCAGATCATGGACGTGGACATGGCGTCAGCAATGGCGCAGTTCACGCGGGATCAAATCCTCCAACAGGCTGGTGTTGCGGCGCTGGCGCAGGCGAACCAGGTACCGGCGGCGGTGCTGAAGCTGTTGGGCTGATCGTGTCGCGCTGAGGCGTCCGGGGGAGGTGCTACCTCCCCCGGGTACCTTCGGGGGGAGGCGTCCGGCGAATGGGTCGCCCCTTTCTCAGCGCCGCCTTGATCGTCAAGAACGAGGAAGCAGTCCTCGATCAATGTCTCCGTAGCCTCCAACCGGTGGTCGACGAGATCGTGGTTGTCGACACTGGATCGGAAGATCGGACGCCGGAGATCGCCCGAGAGATGGGAGCTCTCCTCGTGCGTACGCCTTGGCGCGACGATTTCGCCGCGGCGCGGAACGTGGCGCAGGAGTTCGCTCGGGGGCGCTGGATCCTTTCCGCGGACGCGGACGAGGTCCTGGAGGTGAATGGGGACAGGCTGAGGGCGGTACTGGAAGCGACTTCGGACAGCGCCTTCACAGTCACTGTGCGCAATGCCCTCCTCGGTCCGGGGGACGAGTTGGCCTGGGAAGATGTCCCCGTGGTCCGCCTTTTCCGAAAACGGGCGGGCGTCCTCTGGGAGGGTCGCATCCACGAGCAGATCCTGCCCTCGATCACCCGCCTCGGAGGCACGCTCGGCCACCTCGACTGGGTCGTCCTCCGCCAACGGGGCTACTTGCCCGAGGAGCTGGCCCGGAAGGGCACCCGCGAGCGGAACCGAAGAATCTTCGAGGCTCTGGGCGAGGACCTCCCCCCCTACCTGCTCTATCAACGCGGTGTGCAAGATGCGGTGGAGGGTCGCCTGTCGGAGGCGCGGCGTCACCTCGCCAGGGCGTTGGGCCGAGACCCGACGGCGCCCTGGGCTGCCCGCGCGGCCCGGCTCTCGGCCGAGGTGGCGGAGAAGTTGGGCAAAGTCCGGAGCGCCCTGGCGCTGCTCAAATGGGCGCAATCGAGATGGCCGGCCTACACGGACCTCTGGCTGTTGGAGGGGCAGATCGGGGCCCGGAGGGGAAACCCGCTAGGGGCTGCGGCGGCTTTCACGGAGTGCCTCGTCAAGGGCGACGCGGACGTACCCTGGGAGCACGTGACGGGGGCGGGCTCCTACATCGCGCTGATGCAGCTCGGGGAGTGCTTCCTGATGATGGGCGATGCGCGGGACGCCGTGCCGGTGCTCGAGCGTGCCCTGGAGTTGCGGCCCGGCTATGCGCCGGCCGAGCGGGCGCTGCGCCGCGCACGCGAGCTGCTGGAAGGAGTCGCGACGGGGGCGTGAGGCGGGAAAGTGGGAAAGGAGAGCGGGGCGCCGGCCCTGTGCGGCGCCACGCTCCTCTTCGTCGGCGGGGGCGGAGAGGAAAAAGGTGAAGGCGGCGGGACGGCTCAACCCGCCCGCCCCCGGTCCGAATCCCCGTCTGGCAACGGTTCCAACCCACGACGATACAGAGGTGGTCCCCCCTGTCCGATCGCGAGCTTCCTTCCGCGGCCACGCGCACGCGCATCCCCCTCTTCGCCAAGCTGATGGGCGGCTTCCTCCTCCTGGCGCTCCTCAACGTGGGCGCCAACCTCTGGATCCTCTCCGCCTACCGGGGAGCGGTCGCCCGCTACCGCGAGGTGATCGCCCGCGGCGACCGGGCGGTGCTCCTGGCGCATCAGATCGACGCGGACGCCGGCGACAAGGCGCGCTCGCTGGCCATGTTCGTCCTGACGGGCGAGGTCCAGTACCAGCAGAAGATCCAGGCGAGCCAGCAGGCCATCGCCCGCGCGGGCGAGGAACTCCGCGGCCTCGTCCTGCCGGGCGCCGAGCAGAAGGCCGTCGAGGCCGTCCTCCAGGCGGACCAGGCCTACAGCGACGCCTCGCAGGAGGTGCTCAGCCAGGCGGGCCAGCCGGGCGCGGCGGCAGAGGCGGCCATGCTGGTGGGCGACGGGAGCGTCCTCTACGACCGCCGCGCGGCGGTGACCGCGGCCATCCAAAGCCTGACCGGCCTCCTCGAGAAGGACGCCCGGGCGCTGGCGCAGGCGGCGGAGGCGGAGTCGGCGCGGGCGCGGCTCGTCACCGAGCTGGTGACGGCGGCGACGGCGGTGCTGGCGGTGCTCCTCGGCCTCCTCCTCTCCGGGGCGCTCTCCCGCCCGCTGCGCGCGCTCGCGCGGGCGGCCGGGCGGGTGGCGGAGGGCGACCTCTCGCTCGAGGCGATCGAGGTGCGCTCGCGGGATGAGGCCGGCGAGCTGGCCGCTTCCTTCAACCGGATGCTGGCGAGCCTGCGCGGGCTGGTGCGGGCGGTGGAGGGGTCGAGCCGTGCGGTGGGCCGGACGGCCTCGGAGCTGGCGCTCTCAAGCCGCGAGGCGAGCGAGGCGACGGCGCAGATCAGCCAGGCGGTGCAGCAGGTGGCGCAGGCGGCCGGGCAGCAGGCCTCGGACGCGGAGGAGGCGGGCGCCTCGGCGGCGCAGGTGGACCAGGCGGTGGAGCAGGTGGCGCGCGGCGCCGAGTGGCAGGCGAACCAGGTGGAGGCGGCCTCGCGCGCGCTCGGCGGGGTGCGGAGTCAGGTGGAGCGGGTGCGGCAGGAGGGCGAGCGCGTCCTGGGTCTCGCACAGGGGGCGCTGGAGGCGACGCGGGCGGGCGCCGGCGCCATCGGCGCCGTCCTCGGCGACTTCCCGGCCATCCGTGCCGGCTCGGGCGAGGCGGCGGAGAAGGTGCGGGCGCTGGGCGAGCGCTCGAAGCGGATCGGCACCATCGTGGAGGCGGTCTCGGAGATCGCCGACCGGACCAACCTCCTCGCGCTCAACGCCGCCATCGAGGCGGCGCGGGCGGGCGAGCACGGTCGCGGCTTCTCCGTGGTGGCGCAGGAGATCCGCTCGCTGGCGCAGCAGGCGGCCCGCTCCACGGAGGAGATCGCGGGGCTCCTGGGCGAGATCGGCGGCGCGGTGGAGGAAGCCGGGCGCCTCATGGAGGCGAACGCGAGCCGCGTGGAGGCGAGCTCGGCGCGCATCGACGAGGCCCGCTCGGCGCTCGACCAGATCCTCCAGGCGGTGGAGGCGAGCGCCCGCGCGGCCGAGGCCATCGCCCGCGAGACGCGGAAGGCGGAGGAGGAGGCGGCCGCCGTGGCCAAGGCGGTGGAGGAGCTCTCCGGGACGACGGAGGAGAACGCCTCGGCGGCGGAGGAGATGGCCGCCTCGGCGCGCGAGGTGGGGCGGAGGCTCGAAAGCCTGGCGGCGTCGGCGCAGGAGACGGCGGCCTCGGCGGAGGAGGTCTCGGCGGCCGTGGAGGAGCTGGAGGCCTCGAGCGCGGCGGTCAGCGCCCGCGCCCGGGAGCTGGAGCGTCTCGCCGCGGAGCTCGGCCGGCGCATCGCCGCCTTCCGCCTGGAGGAAGCCACCCCCGAGGCGGACCGCGCCGGCTGAGGGCGGCCCGCCTGTTTTGGGCTACGAGGCTCTCGCAGAGAGGATGACCGACCAGGGATCCTCTACAATGCCAAGCAGGGGCGGCGCTTCTCCTCGGGGCGGCGGAAGCCGCTTGCCCCGGCAGGGGAGCGGGAGGGAGAACGTAGTGGGAGCGGGGCGAGGGGTGGCGTCGGACGTGGCCGCTGTAGCCGACGAAGTCACGCGTCGGCTCTTGAGGGCGTTCCCGGAGATCGAGAAGGTCCTCCTGTTCGGCTCCCGTGCGCGCGGGGACGCCCGGCCAGACAGCGACTGGGACTTCCTCGTCATCATGCCGAGCTCCCTGCCGCCGGGGCGGCGGACTCTGGCCGTCCGTCGGGCAGCCCGCTTGCGGGGCGTGCCGATGGATTTCCTGGTGAGGACGCCCGAGGAAGTCCGCCGGGGCTTCCCGCTGGCGAAGGAGATCTTCCGAGAGGGCCGGGTGCTGTATGACCGCGGCCGGTGACTGGATCGCGAAGGCGGACGAGGACCTGCGGACGGCCCGCCTTGCGCTGGCCAACGGACTGTGGAGTCCGGCGTGCTTCCACGCACAACAGGCGGGGGAGAAGTGGATCAAGGCGCTCTACGAGACGTTTGGGCTGCCAGTTCCGAGGATCCACGATCTCGAGACGTTGCTCGAAGGTTTGGAGGATCACGGCATCGATGCTTCCTCTGTGATGGAGGCTGCAGCGGTCCTTACGGCATACGGAGTTGATGCGCGCTACCCCGGGTTCGATGCGGACGCCGGGGAGGCCGCGGAGGCGGTCGAGAAGGCCGAGACGCTGGCCGCCTGGGCGGCGCGTCACTTGAGGTCATAGCCGGTCGAACGGAGAGAGAGGCCCCGCTCCGATCGGTGGCTCCGTCTCTGTTGCTCATCACCCAGAGGCGCACGTTCGCCCAGGCGAGCGCCCGCGCCCGGGAGCTGGAGCGCCTCGCCGCGGAGCTCGGCCGGCGCATCGCCGCCTTCCGCCTGGACGAAGCCACCCCTGAGGCGGACCGCGCCACCCCTGGGGTGGCAGAGGAAATCCCGCCCGCAGCCTCGCGCGAAGCCGGCGCCGCGGCGATACGCTGAGGAAGGCCCGCCCAGGGCCGCTCAAGGGGCGGGCGCAGGCATGCGCGAGGCCGGCGGGAGAAAGGCCGCCGGCCTCTCCAGTCGCTGGACGACGGCGCGGATGGCGGCCGGGTCGGGGAGGAGGACAGCGGCGCCGCCCGGCGTCACCCAGTTGCGCACGGCGCCGCTGGCGTAGTCCAGCACCGCCGTGCGGATCCGCTCCGCGGGGATGCGGCTGGCCAGGGCCGCGTAGGCCGGTACCTGGGTGAGCGGGAAGTCGGTGCGGATCATGCGGAAGAGGTCGGCGGCGATGGCCGGGACGCGCGGCAGGTTGGCCGGCCGGAGGAATTGCTCCTTCAGCGCCAGGAGCACCTGCTGCTGGCGCTGGGCGCGGCCCAGGTCGCCCAGCGGGTCGGCGTGGCGCTCGCGGACGTAGGCCAGCGCCTGGGCGCCGTCGAAGTGGTGGAGGCCCGCGGGGATGTAGAGGGGTGCGTAGTGGACCTCGTCCGCGGCGGGGAAGGTGGGGTCGTTCAGCGTGCGCGGCACGTCGACGGTGACGCCGCCCACGTCGTCCACCAGCTTCTGGAAGGCGGAGTAGTCGAGCACCGCGTAGTAGTCGGGGCGGACGCCGGTCAGCCGGTCGACCGCTTCCTCGGCCAGCTGCGGGCCGCCCAGGGCGTAGGCCTCGTTGATGCGCGCCTGCCCGTGGCCGGGGATCTCCACCCAGGTGTCGCGCGGGATGGAGAGGAGCCAGGCGCTCCCGGCGGTCGGGTCGACGGAGACGAGCATCATGGAGTCGCTGAGCGGCGGCATGCCCGGCCCCTGCATGACGCCCAGGACGAGCAACGTGGCCGGGCGGGCCGAGCCGGCGAGCCAGCCGCCGAGGCCCTCGCCGGCCGCCTGGGGGGCGGTGGCGGGAGCGGCGGCCGGGCGGGAGCCGCCCGGGAAGGCGCTGCAGGAAGCGGCCAGGAGCGCCAGCCCGAGCGCGGCCAGGGCGGCCCGGAAAACGATCTTCCGGCGCGGGACGGCGGGGCGCCCGCGGGCGGGGGCGGTTTCGTCGGACACGGCACGACCTCGCATGTCGGGAATCGGGGACTCCGTGACGAAAGACGGCGCGGGGGGCCGGAGGGTTCCACGCGGGGGCCGGGGGCTTCCCCCGCGGCAGGAGCCGCCCCGCCGGCCGCCGGGGGGTGACGGCTGGCGCTAGCGGCGCCAGCGCGGGTCGAGCACGTCGCGCAGCCCGTCGCCCACCAGGTTGAAGCCGAGGACTAGGAGAAGGATGGCGAGCCCCGGGGAGGTGGCCACCCACCACTGGCTCATGATGAAGCGGCGGCCGTCGCTGACCATGAGGCCCCACTCCGGCGCCGGCGGCTGGGCGCCGAAGCCGATGAAGCTGAGGCCGGCGGCGGTCATGATGACGCCGCCCATGTCCAGCGTCGCCTGGACCAGGATGGGCGCCACCGCGTTGGGCAGCAGGTGGCGGAGGAGGATGCGCCCCGGGCGGGCGCCCAGCGAGCGCGCCGCCTCCACGTAGAGCGCCTCGCGCAGGGCCAACACCTGGCCGCGCATCAGGCGCGCGTAGGCCGGCCACTGGACGGCAGCGATGGCCACCAGCGTGTTGGGGAGGCTCGGGCCCAGCACCGCGGCGATGGCCATGGCCAGGATGAGCGAGGGGAAGGCGAGGAACATGTCGGTGAAGCGCATCAGCGCCTCGTCCACCCAGCCGCCCGCCCATCCGGCCAGGAGGCCAACGCCCGAGCCGGCCAGGGCGGTGACGACGACCACGCTCACCGCCACCACCAGGTCGATGCGCGCGCCGTAGAGGATGCGGCTGAGGATGTCGCGCCCCAGCGAGTCCGTGCCGAGCCAGTGGGTGGGGCTGGGCGGCGCCAGGCGCGCCGCCAGCTCCTGGTCGGCCGGCCCGTAGGGCGCCAGCCAGCCGGCCGCCAGCGCCAGGAGCACGTAGAGCGCGACGACGGCGGCGCCGGTGACGGTCAGCGGGCTCTGGAGGAGCTTCCTCGCCAGCCGGCCCCGCCCGGCGGCCGGGGCGCCGGGGGCGACCTCCCCGGTCTCCGACGCCTCCGGCGGCGACAGCCGGGCATCGTCTCTCCGCGGTTCCGCCTGGATGGCCTCTCCCTCCCCGCCGGCTCGGCCGGCCCTCATTCGTAGCGGATGCGCGGGTCGAGCAGGCCGTAGCCCAGGTCGACCAGCAGGTTGACCAGGGCGTAGGCCAGCGCCGCCAGCAGCGTGACGCCCATCACCGCCGGCAGGTCGACGTTGAGCATGGAGTTGGTCACGTACCAGCCCAGCCCCGGCCAGGAGAAGATGGTCTCCGTCAGCACGGCGCCGCCCAGGAGGCTCCCGAAGGAGAGGCCGGTCACCGTCAGGACGGGGATGAGCGCGTTGCGCAGCGCATGCACCAGGACGACCGCCCGCTCGCCCAGCCCTTTGGCCCGCGCCGTGCGCACGTACTCCTGGCCCAGCACCTCCAGCATGCTGGCGCGCGTCTGGCGGGCGATGACGCCGGTGGTGTAGTAGCCCAGCGTCAGCGCCGGCAGGACGAGGTGTGCCAGCGCCGAGCGGAGCGCCGGCCAGTCGCCGGCCAGCAGGCTGTCCAGCGTCACCAGGCCGGTCAGGCGGGGCGGCGGGACGACCAGGTCGTCCAGCCGCCCCGGGCCCGGCAGCCAGCCCAGGCGGTAGTAGAAGAGCCCGAGGAGGAGCAGGCCCAGCCAGAAGACCGGCATGGAGACGCCCGCCAGGGCGGCCACGCGCGTCACCTGGTCCGGCCAGCGGTCGCGGTAGACGGCGGAGAGGACGCCCGCCGGGAGCCCCAGCAGGAGCGCCACCAGCATGGCCCCCAGTGCCAGCTCCAGCGTGGCCGGGAAGTACTGCTCCAGGTCGACGAGGACGGGCCGGCGCGTGCGCAGCGAGACGCCCAGGTCACCGTGGAAGAGGTGCTCCACGTAGAGGACGTACTGCCGCGGCAGCGGCTGGTCGAAGCCCCACTGGCGGCGGAGGTTGGCGATCTGGTCCGGCCGCGCGTGCTCGCCCAGGACGGCCACCACCGGGTCGACGGGGACCACGTGCGACAGGAAGAAGGTGATCACCGAGACCCCGAAGAGCACCAGCACCGTCAGGGCCAGCCG
>JAIMAT010000078.1 GCA_023511835.1 Bacillota bacterium
ACCTGGTCTCCAGCCACGTGGACGAGGACGCGATCCGGCAGGTGCGCGCCGTCTTCGGCGCCCTCCAGGAGGGGATGC
The DNA here is from genome assembly GCA_023511835.1 of Bacillota bacterium. Classification (NCBI taxonomy): domain Bacteria; kingdom Bacillati; phylum Bacillota; species Bacillota bacterium. The sequence goes on from JAIMAT010000078.1 coordinate 79, forward strand.
CGCAGGAGACGCGCGAACGGTTGGCCGCCGGGCTGCCGCCGGAGGTGGCCGACTGGTGGCGGGACCCCGCCTGAAGGCGGGGTCCCCGCTCAGGGCCCCTCGTCGCCGGCGCGGGCGGCCTCGAGGACGGCGGCCACCTCCGGGCGGGTGAACTCGCCGGGCAGTCGCTCGCCGCGGCGGAGCTTCTCGCGCACCTGGGTGCCGCTCAGGCTGAGGCGCTCCTCCGGGCCGTGGGGGCAGGTCTTGGCGGTGGCCATGCCGCCGCAGGAACGGCAATAGAAGGCGGCCTCGAAGCGGAGGATCTCGATGCCCAGCTCCCCCGGCTCGAAGAGGTCGAAGATGCGCTGCGCGTCGTAGGGCCCGTAGAAGCCGCCGACGCCGGCGTGGTCGCGCCCGACGATGAGGTGCGTGGCGCCGTAGTTGCGCCGCGCCACGGCGTGCATCAGCGCCTCGCGCGGGCCCGCGTAGCGCATGGAGGCCGGGTAGAGCGCCAGGAGGGCGCGCCCCGCCGGGAAACGCCGGCCGAGCGTCGCCTCATAGGCGAGGAGGCGCGTCTCCGCCGGCACCTCGCCGGGCCGCGTCTCGCCCACCAGGGGGTGGACGAGGAGGCCGTCGGCGATCTCCAGGGCGCACTTGAGCAGGTATTCGTGCGCGCGGTGGATGGGGTTCCGCGTCTGGAAGGCCACCACCCGCCGCCAACCCAGCCGGCGGAAGAGCGCGCGCGTCTCGGCCGGGCGCATGCGGTAGCGGGCCCAGCGCGGGGGCAGCCGCAGCGGCGGCTCCTCCAGCAGCCAGACGGGGCCGCCGACGGCCCACTCGCCCTGTTCCTCGAGACGGGCCACGCCGGGGTGAGAGCGGTCGCGCGTGCCGAAGACGAGCTCCGCCTCCCGCCGCCGGGGTGCGCGGAAGAGGCTCCGCACCTCCATCAGCGCCACCGGCCGCCCCCCCGCCTCCAGCCGGAGGCGCTGGCCGGGACGCGGCCGCCGGGCGGCGCCCAGGCCGTCCGGCAGGCGCAGGAGGAGCGGCAGGCCCCAGGGAAGCCCGCCGGCCAGGCGGAGGCGCTCCAGCACGGAGACGTAATCGGGCTCCTCCATGAAGCCCTCCAGCGGGCTGTAGCCGCCGTCGGCGAGGAGCTCCAGCTCGCCCCAGAGGTGCCGGGGCAGCTCCAGGGCCGGCAGCGAACGCGCCTCCGCCAGCGCCTCCTCCTGGCGCCCGGGCGGCAGGCGGCGGTCCACGAGGCGTCCGCCGTAGGGCGGCAGCGTCTCCCGTCCCGCCTCAGACATGGAGACCACACTCCGTCTTGCCCAGGCCGCGCCAGCGGCCGGCGCGCTCGTCCTCCCCCTCGGCCACCGGGGTGGTGCAGGGCTGGCAGCCGACGCTGGGGTAACCGCGGTCGTGCAGAGGGTGGTAGGGGAGGCAGCGCGCGCGCAGGTAGCGCCAGACGTCACCGCGCCGCCAGCGGGCCAGCGGGTTGACCTTGACCAGGCCGTGGCGCCGGTCCCACTCGACCACTCGTATGGCGCGGCGGGTGGGCGCCTGCTCGCGGCGAAGGCCGGTCACCCAGGCGGAGAGCGGCCGGAGCGCCCGCTCCAACGGCTCCACCTTGCGCAGCGCGCAGCAGAGGTCGGGGTCGCGCCGCCAGAGGGCCGGGCCGTAGAGCTCGGCCTGCCGCGCCAGGTCGAGGCGCGGGCGCAAGACCTCCAGCTCCAGGCGGGGGTAGGCGGCCCGGACGCGTTCCATCAGCGCGTACGTCTCCGGGAAGTGGAGGCCCGTGTCCAGAAAGAAGGCGCGCGGCCGCTCCTGCACCTGTGCCAGCAGATCGAGCACCACCATGTCCTCCGCGCCCAGGCTTGTGGCCAGGGCGATCTCCGGCGCCCAGCGCGCGACCGACCAGCGCAGGATCTCCTCGGCCGGCGCCTCCTCCAGCTCGGCGGCTGCCCGCTCCAGCTCCTCCGGCCGCGGGGGGCTCTCGATCACGGCGACTCCTCCTTCGTCCCCGAGGGAGAATGGAAACCGCCCCAGGGTACGGGGAAGCCGCCGGCGGCGAGCCTGACCGGAGAGGCGCCGGCCGGGATCAGGGCGCCAGCCGGAGCAGCGGCTCGCCGCGCTGGACGGCGTCGCCGGGCGCGCGCAGGATCGCCTCCACGCGCCCCTGCTGCGGCGCGGTGACCAGGTGTTCCATCTTCATGGCCTCGAGGACGAGGAGCGGCTGGTTCCGCTCCACGCGGTCGCCGGTGCGCACGCGCAGGGCGACCAGCGTGCCGGGAAGCGGGGCGGTGACCAGCGCCCGGGAGCCGTCCCCGCCGGCCGAGGCGTGCGTCGCCTCCGGCGCGGCGGCGCGGGCGGCGGCCCGGACCGGGGGCGGCGCGGCGGGCGCCGGTCGGAGCTCCCAGGCGCCCCCGCCCGGCTCCTCCACCTGCCAGCCGCCGCCGGCCAGGCGCCAGAGGCGGAGGCGGTGCCGGACGCCGGCCGGCATCGCCTCCAGGCGGAGCCAGAAGCCGCCCGGCGCCTCCTCCCGGCCGAGCAGGCGGTAGCGCCCGGACTCCGCCGCCGCGCCCTCGACCTCGGCGTCGAGCCGCTCCCCCTCGCCCCGCAGGCGGACCACCGGATCGCCGCCCGCGTCGCCCGGCACGCCCTGCCAGCGCGTCACGACGCCCTCGCCCTCCCGCCAGGGGCCCAGGCGGACGAAGGCGGAGCGCCCGTCCGCGCCCTCCGGCCGGGCGCCCGCGTCGCAGAGGCGACCGGCCAGGGCGGCGGCGGCCGCCGCGCGCGCCGGCGCCGCCGCCGGGCGCAGCAGCCCACGCTCCTCCAGGAAGCGCGTCGAGAGGTCGCCGGCGGCGAAGGCCGGATCGGCCGCCACCCGGCGGAGCAACGCCAGGTTGGTGGCCGGGCCCTCGATCTCCGTCGCCGCCAGCGCCTCCCGCAGGCGCTCCCGCGCCTCGCCGCGGTCCTCCCCGCGCGCCACCAGCTTGGCCAGGAGCGCGTCGTAGTGCGGGCCGACGCTCTCCCCCTCGGCGAAGCCGCTCTCCACACGCAGGCCCGGGATCCGGCCGGCGGGCAGCCGGAAGCGTTCCAGCCGGCCGGTGGAGGGGAGGAAGCCTTCCTCGGGCGACTCAGCGTAGAGGCGTACCTCCATGGCGTGGCCGCGCAGGCGCACCTCCTCCTGCCCCAGCGGCAGCGGCTCGCCCGCCGCCAGGCGGAGCTGGAGCGCCACCAGGTCGAGGCCGGTCACCTCCTCGGTCACCGGGTGCTCCACCTGGATGCGCGCGTTCACCTCCAGGAAGTGGAAGCCGCCGCCCTCGTCCAGCAGGAACTCCACCGTCCCCGCGCCGGCGTAGCCGACCTCCCGTGCCAGCGCCAGCGCGGCCTCGCCCAGCCGGCGCCGCAACCCCTCGTCCACCGCCGGGGAGGGGCTCTCCTCCACCAGCTTCTGGTGGCGGCGCTGGACGGAGCACTCGCGCTCGCCCAGGTGGACCCCCCGTCCCTCGAGGTCGAAGAGGAGCTGGACCTCCACGTGCCGCGGGCGCTCCAGGTAGCGCTCCAGGAGGAGGCGCCCGTCGCCGAAGGCGGCCTCCGCCTCGCGCCGGGCCGACTCCAGCGCCGCCGGCAGCTCCTCCCGCCGGCGGACGACCCGCATGCCCCGTCCGCCGCCACCCGCCGCCGCCTTGACCAGGAGCGGCCAGCCGATCCGCTCCGCCTCGGCCAGGAAGCGCTCCTCCGACTGCTCCTCGCCGTCGTAGCCCTCCAGCACCGGCACCCCCAGGCGGCGCGCCAGCCGGCGCGCGCGGCTCTTGTCGCCGAGCGCGCGCATCGCCCCGGGCGGCGGGCCGATCCAGACCAGGCCGGCCCGCTCCACCGCCTCCGCGAAGGCGGCCTCCTCCGCGAGGAAGCCGTAGCCGGGGTGGATCGCCTCCGCCCCCGTCTCCCGCGCCGCCGCCAGGATCCGCTCCGCGCTCAGGTAGCTCTCCCGCGCCGGCGCAGGCCCCAGGCGGACGGCGGCGTCGGCTTCGCGCACCCAGAGCGCCCCCGCGTCGGCGTCGGAGTAGACCGCCACCGTCTCCAGGCCGAGGCGCCGGCAGGCGCGCAGCACCCGGCGGGCGATCTCGCCGCGGTTGGCCACCAGCACGCGCCGGAAGGGCCGTCCCCGCCGCGCGCCCATCAGGCCGGGCCCCCCGCCTTCCTCGCCGCCCGCTCGAGGAAGCGCGGCACGTCCACCACGTAGCGCTCATGGCGCGCCTCCCCCACCCGCTCGAAGCCGTCCTCCGCCTCCACCTCGAAGAGGAGGCGCCGTCCCTCCACGCGGACCAGCCGCGCCCGCGCCGTCACCGTCAGCCCGGTGGGGGTCGGCGCCAGGTGACGCAACTCCACCGCCGTCCCCACCGTCGACTGGCCGGGCCCCAGATGGGGCGCGGTGGCGTTGAAGGCCGCCTCCTCCATGAGCGCCAGGAGGAAGGGCGTGCCGAAGACCGGCAGCGCCCCGCTGGCCGCCGCCGCCGCCGTCCGCTCCTCCGTCACGCGCACGCTGGCCACCCCCTCCAGTCCGGGCACCAGCCCCGGGGGCAGCGCCCCCGTCTCGCGCTCGCCGGGCATTCCCCGCTCCCTCCCGTCCGCAAGGCTACATGCGAAAGACGCCGAAACGGCGCCGCTCCCCTCCCTCTCCCCGCCCCCAGGGTCGCGCGGCGCCGCGCGCGGCCGCCGCCAGCCCCAGCGCCACCACCTGGCGCGTCTCGGCCGGGTCGATGATGCCGTCGTCCCAGAGCCGGGCGGTGGAGTAGTAGGGGTTCCCCTCCTCCTCGTACTTGGCCAGGATGGGCTCCTGGAAGGCGCGCCGCTCCTCCTCGCCCAGGCTCCGCCCCTGGCGCGCCAGCGCCTCCAGGCGGACGGTGAGGAGCGTGGAGGCCGCCTGGCGCCCGCCCATGACGCTGATGCGGGCGTTGGGCCACATCCACAGGAAGCGCGGCGAGTAGGCCCTCCCGGCCATGGCGTAGTTGCCCGCCCCGAACGAGCCGCCGATGACGACGGTCAGCTTGGGCACCTCCGCCGTCGCCACCGCCGTCACCATCTTCGCCCCGTCCTTGGCGATGCCGCGGTTCTCGTACTCGCGCCCGACCATGAAGCCGGTGATGTTCTGCAGGAAGAGGAGCGGGATGCCCCGCTGGTCGCAGAGCTCGATGAAATGCGCCCCCTTCAGGGCGCTCTCGGAGAAGAGGACGCCGTTGTTGGCCACGATGCCCACCGGATAGCCCATGATGCGCGCCCAGCCGGTCACCAGGGTGGTGCCGTAGAGCTCCTTGAACTCGTGGAAGCGGCTGCCGTCCACGAGGCGCGCGATCACCTCGCGCACGTCGTAGGACTGGCGCGGGTCGGCGGGCACGATGCCGTACAGCTCCTCCGGGTCGAAGGCCGGCGGCTCGGCCTCCGCCGCCTCCCAGGCCGGCGGCTCCGCCGGCCCCAGGTCGGCCACGATGCGGCGGAGCAGGGCGATGGCCTCGGCGTCGTCCTCGGCCAGGTAGTCGGTGACGCCGGAGAGGCGGCTGTGGACGTCGGCGCCGCCCAGCTCCTCGGCGCTCACCTCCTCGCCCGTGGCCGCCTTCACCAGCGGCGGCCCGCCCAGGAAGATGGTCCCCGTGCCGCGGACGATCACCGCCTGGTCGCTCATGGCCGGGACGTAGGCGCCGCCCGCCGTGCAGGAGCCCATCACCGCGGCGATCTGCGGGATCCCCTGGGCCGACATGCGCGCCTGGTTGTAGAAGATGCGCCCGAAGTGGTCGCGGTCGGGGAAGACCTCCGCCTGGAGCGGCAGGAAGGCCCCGCCCGAGTCGACCAGGTAGATGCAGGGCAGGCGGTTCTGCTCGGCTACCTCCTGGGCGCGCAGGTGCTTCTTGACCGTCATGGGGTAGTAGGTGCCGCCCTTGACCGTGGCGTCGTTGGCGACGATGACGCACTCGCGCCCGGCCACGCGGCCGATCCCGGTCAGGATGCCGGCCTGCGGCGCCTCGTCGCCGTACATGCCCCAGGCGGCCAGGGGGCTCAGCTCCAGGAAGGCGCTCCCCGGATCGAGGAGCGCCTCCACCCGCTCCCGCGCCAGCCACTTGCCGCGCTCCCGGTGGCGCGCCACCGCCTCCGGCTCGCGCTGCTCGCGCGCCGCGCGCAGGCGCCGGCGCAGCTCGTCCACCAGCGCCCGCATGGCAGCCGCGTTGGCCCGGTAGGCGGGATCGTCCGGGTCGACGGGCGTGCCGATGCGCCGGCCCTCGCCGCTCACCGCGCGCCCCCCCTGGCCCGGGCCGCCGGGGCGGCGCCGGCGCCGGCCGCGGCGGGCGCACCTTCGGCGCGCAGCCCGGAGAGGACCAGCTCGGCGCAGAGCTCGCCCAGCTCGCGCGCCGAGGCCGGGCCCTCGGGGTGGAACCACTGGTAGGGCCAGTTGGCCATGCCCATGATGGCGTAGACGGTCAGCTTGGGGTCGAGCGGGCGGAGGAGCCCGGCGCGCTGGCCGCGCTCCACCACCGCCTGGACCAGCGCGTCATAACGCCGTTTCTGGTCGGCGATGCGCCGGTACTGCTCGGCGGGCAGCGAGCCCTTCTCCTGGAAGAAGACGGTGACGATGGCGCGGTTGCGGATGACGAACTCCACGTGGGCGACCAGGATGGCGCGGAGACTCTCCACCGGGTCGAGCCCTCGCGCCAGGATCTCCTCCAGCTGGCCCAGCAGGCGGCTCATCACCCGGCCGTAGATCTCGCTCAGCAGCTCCTCCTTGGAGCGGATGTAGTGGTAGAGGGCGGGCCGGGTCACCCCGAGGCGCGCGGCCACCTCGGCCAGGGTGCTGTTCCGGTACCCCTTCTCGCGGAAGAGCTCCGCCGCCACCTGGATGATCTCCTCGCGGCGGAGCGCGTGCTGCGTGCCCACGCCGGCCTCGGCCACCGGCCTCCCCTCCTCGTCTTACGCGTCGGTCAAGAATTCCACGGCCGGAGGGGAGCTCCTGCCCGCGGGCGTGGACGGGGGCGCGGGCGGCAGGAGAGGAGCATAGAGAAAGCGAAGAAGGGACGCGGCTTCACGGCCAGGGCGCGAGGGCGGCGGAGGCCGGGGGCGCGGAGGAGGGAAGCGGGTGGTCGAGGGATTTTCGACTCTTGCGTCAGATCTCCTGACCGAGGCCCAGGAGCTGCTGGCGGCGAGCGCCCTGGAGTGGGCGCGGGCCGAGGTGGAGCCGCGGGCGGCGGAGATGGATGCGCGCGACGAGCTGCCGGCGGAGATCTGGCGGGGGCTGGCCGAGCAGGGCTTCCTGGGGCTGGGGATCCCGGAGGAGTACGGGGGGAGCGGCGGGAGCCTGCTGGACGGCCTGCTGGTCTGCGAGCAGCTGGCGCGCGTCTCCGGCGGGCTGGCGCTCTCCTACGGGGCGCACCTCAACCTCTGCGCCCACAACCTCTACCGGAACGGCAGCGAGGCGCAGCGGCGGCGCTTCCTGCCCGGGCTCGCCTCCGGCGAGCGGGTGGGGGCGCTGGCGCTGACCGAGCCGGACGCCGGCTCGGACGCCGTCGCCATCCGCACCGTCGCGCGCCGCGAGGGCGACGGCTACGTCCTGGACGGGAGCAAGATCTTCATCACCAACGGTCCGGTGGCCGACCTGCTCATCGTCTACGCCAAGACCGCGCCGGAGCGAGGGGCGCACGGGATCAGCGCCTTCCTGGTGGAGGCGGGGACGCCCGGCTTCCGCGTCGTCCGGAAGCTGGAGAAGATGGGCATGCGCGGCTCGCCCACCGGCGAGCTCCTCTTCGACGGCTGCCGCCTGCCGGCGGAGAACCTGCTGGGCGAGGAGAACGGCGGCGTGGCGGTGATGATGTCGGGGCTCGACCTGGAGCGGGCCTTCCTGGCCGGCCTCTCGCTCGGCTTGGCGGAGGAGGCGCTGGCGCGCTCCCTCGCCCACGCGCGCGAACGGCGCCAGTTCGGCCTGCGCATCGGCGACTTCGAGTTGGTCCAGGCCAAGCTGGCCGACATGTACGCCGAGGTGGAGGCGGCCCGCCTGCTCGTCTACCGGACCGCCCGCCTGGCGGAGGAAGCCTTCCGGCAGAAGCGGAGCGTCCACAAGGAGGCGGCCGCCGCCCTCCTCTTCGCCTCGGACGTGGCCATGCGCGCCACCGACCAGGCCGTCCAGATCCACGGAGGCTACGGCTACCTGCGCGACCTGCCGCTGGAGCGGATGATGCGCGACGCCAAGCTGATGCAGATCGGCGCCGGCACCTCCGAGATCCGCCGCCTCATCATCGGCCGCGAACTGGTGGGGCCGCGCCAGGCCGCCGGCGCGCGCCGCCGGGCGCCGGACGCCTAGGGCGGAAGAGCGGGGTGCCCCCCGGGGCCGCCGAAGGGGCCGAAGGCGCCGAAGGCGCGCCCGAGCCGCCCCTCCACCAGCGCCTCCGCCTCGCCCGGCCGCCAGGGGCGGCGGCGGGGGGCGCGGCGGAGCAGCTCCAGGACCTCCTCCGGCGCCACGGGGCCTCCGGGGTGGGCCAGAAAGCCGGCGCAGAAGGAGTACCAGCCCAGCCGGACCAGGCGGAGCGCCGCCACCCGGGCCCCGTGGCCGTTCCGGCCGGCCAGGCTGCCTGCGTCCAGCACGAGCCAGCCGCCCGCCTGGAGGAGGTAGCGGCTCAGCTCGGCCTGCCTCTGCACCTCGGGGTGGAGCTCGGGAGCGAAGAGGAGCGGCTCCCAGCCCGCCCGGCGCAGGTCGCCCACCAGGCGCGCCGGCGCCTTCAGGTCGTGCGAGAAGGGCAGTTCCAGGGGCAGGAGCCGGCGACTCCCGAGGGCGACGCGCGCCAGCTCCCGCCGCTCCAGGCGCGCGGCGCGGGGGAGGGGAAGCCAGCGGGCGGCCCGCACCTCCAGCGCCGGCGCCAGCGCCTCCGCCGCCACCTGGAGGCGGGCC
>JAIMAT010000079.1 GCA_023511835.1 Bacillota bacterium
GTGCGGCCGTGCGTCACGTGCAGGTTGTACGAGTTGACGTAGTTGCCGATCTTGCCCGAGCAGCCGATGCCGGCCACCAGCGCCACCTTCTCGGGCTCGAGGTCGAGGTCGGCCAGCGCCTTCTGCAGCGCCGAGAGGACGCCGAAGTCGCCGCAGCCCGGGCACCACCAGGCCTTCTCGTCGGTCTTGAAGGCTTCCAGCGTGGCCATCAGCGCACCGCCTCCCCCGCCGGGGCCAGCTCTTCGCCGGCCCTCAGCCAGGCCTCCGGGTCGCCTCGCAGCCCCAGCCGCTCGGCCACGGGGCGGGCGATCTCCTCCGGCACGAAGGGCCGCCCGTCGGCCTTGTGCACCTCTTCCACCACCACGCCCGCCGGGATGGCGTCGTTCGCCTCCAGGAGGAAGCGGAGCTCCCCTGTGGCGTTCTGCTCGACGACGAAGGCGAAGGGCACGCCCTCCAGCCGGCCGCGCAGCTCGGCCGCGGGGAAGGGGCTGAGACGCCGCACGTGCAGGTGTCCCACGCGCGCCCCGTGCGCCCCAAGCGCCTCCAGCGCCTCGTCGATGACGCCGCGCGTGTAGCCCAGCCCGATCACCACCGCGTCCGGCCGCTCCGGGCCCTCGTAGGTGAAGGCCGGGAAGTCGACGGACTCCAGCTTCTTCCAGCGCTTCTCCATCATGCGCACGCGGTTCCCGGGCTCCTCGCTCACGTGGCCGAAGACGTTGTGCTCCGAGCCGGTGGCCAGGAACTGGCCGTTGGGCTGGCCGGGCAGGCTCCGCGGGGAGACGCCGCTGGGCGTGAAGGCGTAGCGCTGGAAGGCCTTCTCGCCGGCGCGGCGCAGCTCCTCGGTCTCCACCACGGCGCCCCGGTCGATGCGCACCTGCTCCAGCGGCAGCTCCTCGGCCGTGTAGAGGAACTCGCCGAGGGCGAGGTCCGAGGCGATGATCACCGGGCACTGGAAGCGCTCCGCCAGGTTGAAGGCCTCGGCGCCGTCCAGGAAGCACTCCTCCACCGAGGAGGGGACGATGACGATGCGCGGCCCTTCGCCGTGCCCGCCGTGGACCAGCGCCAGGAGGTCGGACTGCTCCACTTTGGTCGGCTCGCCGGTGGAGGGGCCCGCCCGCTGCACGTCCACGATGACCGAGGGCGTCTCGGTCATGCTCAGGAGGCCGATGCCCTCCTGCATCAGCGAGATGCCGGGCCCGGAGGTGGCCGTCAGCGCGCGCGCGCCCGCGTAGCCGGCGCCGGCCACTACGTGGACGGCGGCCAGCTCGTCCTCCATCTGCAGGACGGCGCCGCCGAACTTGGGCAGGATGGAGGCCAGCGTCTCCATGATGCTGGTCGCGGGCGTGATGGGATAGCCGGCCATGATGCGGCAGCCCGCCGCCGCCGCGCCCAGGGCCAGCGCCTGGTTGCCGGTGAGCGTCAGCTTGGGGCGGCCGTCGGGCGCCGGCAGGCGGAAGGGATCGCCCGGCAGGTGCTCGCGGGCGAAGGCGTACCCCCGCTCCAGCGCCTGGATGTTGGCGGCCACCACCGCCTCGCCTTTGGCGCCCCAGCGCCGCCGGACGAACTCGTGGAAGGGGTCGAGTCCCAGCCCCAGCAGGTAGGCGCTGGCTCCCAGCGCCACCATGTTGCGCATGAGCGCCCCGCCCGCCTGCTTGGCGATCTCGCTCAGGGGGATGACGACCAGGCGGACGCCGGCCGGCGCCTCCTCCGGCAGCCGCGGCCCGAAGGCCTCGTCGGCCAGGAGCACGCCGCCGGGCAGCAGCTCCCCGATGTTCTTGTCGATGGTCTCCTGGGTGAGCGCGACCAGGACGTGGGTATCCGAGCTGGCCCCGTTCACCGGGCGGTCCGAGACGCGGATCTTGAAGTGGGTGTGGCCCCCCTTGATGCGCGAGGAGAACCACTTGTACCCGTAGACCCAGTAGCCCGCCCGCGCGAGGACCGTGGCCAGGATCGTACCCGTCGAATCGATCCCTTCGCCCTGGTCCCCGCCGATCTTCCACGCGAAGACGCGTGGTGATGCGGCCATTGTCCACTCACCTCTCGGATGGAATGGAACATCCTTCACCTGCAAGGATAGGCCGCCATCCGTTAGAATCCCAATGATTCCTTTGCAAAGGTCCCATGCGCCGGGCGCATATCCGCGGCGCCGCGGGCGGACCATCCAGCTGCGGGGAGCGATGGCGCTGCTGCTCCAGCATCTCCTCACCTTCCGCCAGGTGGTCGAGCGCGGCTCGTTCACGGCCGCGGCCGAGGCGCTGCACGTCACCCAGTCCACCGTCACGCGGCAGGTGGCCGCGCTCGAGCGCGACTTCGGCGCCGTCCTCCTGGAGCGCCACGGGGCGCACCCGCGCCTCACCGAGGCGGGCCAGCTGGTCTACGAATGCGCGCTGCGCGTGGCGGAGAACCTGGAGGAATGCCGCCAGCGCGTCCGCGACCTGGAGACGCCCGGCCACGGCCAGGTGGCCGTGGGCTGCGTGGAGACGCTGGTGCCGACGACGCTGGCCGAGCTGCTGCAGACTTTCACCGGCCGCTACCCCGACGTCCGCGTCCAGGTGCTGATCGCCGCCATCCAGGAGACGGTCAACCGCCTGCTCAACCGCGAGATCGACGTGGCGCTCCTGACCACACCCGTCAACGACCCGCGCATCGAAAGCCACCCGCTCTTCGAGGACCCCATCCTCTTCGTCGCCCACCCGCGCCTGGCGCGCCAGCTGCCTGAGCGGCTGGAGGTGGCCGACCTGCCGCGCCTGCCGCTCATCACCCACAAGGCGGGCTCGCGCTTCCGGGCGCTGGTGGACAGCGCCATGGAGTCGGTGGGCATCCTGCCCCGCGTGGTGATGGAGTTCGACAGTCACGAGGCGGTCCGCGTCATGGCCGAGCTGGGCCTGGGCGTGGGGCTGCTGCCGGCCAGCACGGTGGAGGACGCCGTGGCTGCGGGCCGGCTGCTCCGCCTCCGGGTGGAGGGCTTCCCGGAGCTGCGGCGCACCACCACCATCGCGCTCCTCCGCCACCGCCACCGTTCGGCCGCGCTGCGCGCCTTCGTGGAGACGGTGCTGCAACGCTACCGCGGGGAGGCCGGCGGGAACCGGCCGGAGCGCGACCTCCCGCCCGGGGGAGCCTCCTGAGGGTGACGCGGCCGCGCTACACTTCAGGTCCGGTGGGGTGGTGACGGCGGGCAGCACGCGCAGGCTGCAGGCGGCGGACGACCCGGAGTGGTACCGGGAGGCCGTCCTCTACGAGCTGGACGTCCGCTCCTTCTACGACGCCGACGGCGACGGCGTGGGCGACTTCCGGGGGCTGGTGGAGAAGCTGGACTACCTGCAGGAGCTGGGCGTCACCGCCGTCTGGCTCCTCCCCTTCTATCCCTCGCCCTGGAAGGACGGAGGCTACGACGTGGCCGACTACACGGCCGTCGACCCCCGCCTGGGGACGCTCCGCGACTTCGAGCGCTTCTGCCGGGCGGCGCACCGGCGGGGCATCCGCGTCATCGCCGACCTGGTGCTCAACCACACCTCCGACCAGCATCCCTGGTTCCAGCGCGCGCGGCGCGCGGCCCCCTCCAGCCCCGAGCGCGCCTTCTACGTCTGGAGCGAGAGCCCGGACCGGTACCGGGAAGCACGGGTCATCTTCCAGGACTTCGAGCCCTCCAACTGGACCTGGGACCCGGTGGCGCGCGCCTACTACTGGCACCGCTTCTACTCCCACCAGCCGGACCTCAACTACGACAACCCGCGCGTGCAGAAGGCGATGCTGGAGGTGGTGGACTTCTGGCTGGAGCGCGGCGTCGACGGCTTCCGCCTGGACGCCGTCCCCTACCTCTTCGAGCGCGAGGGGACCAGCTGCGAGAACCTGCCCGAGACCCACGAATGGCTCCGCCGGCTGCGCCGCCACCTGGACGAGCGGGCGCCGGGGCGGATCCTGCTGGCGGAGGCCAACCTCTGGCCGGAGGAGGCGGCGGCCTACTTCGGGCAGGGCGACGAGTGCCACATGGCCTTCCACTTCCCCCTGATGCCGCGGCTTTTCATGGCGCTGCGCATGGAGGACCGGACGCCGGTGGTGGACGTGCTGAGGCGCACGCCGCCGCTGCCCGAGGGGGCGCAATGGGCGCTCTTTCTGCGCAACCACGACGAGCTGACGCTGGAGACGGTGACCGAGGAGGAGCGCGAGTACATGGTGCGCGCCTACGCCCAGGAAGACCGGGCGCGCGTCAACCTGGGCATCCGGCGGCGCCTGGCGCCCTTGCTGGGCAACAGCCGGCGGCGCATCGAGCTGATGTACGGCCTCCTCCTCTCGCTGCCGGGGACGCCGGTGCTCTACTACGGCGACGAGATCGGCATGGGCGACAACGTCTACCTGGGCGACCGGAACGGCGTCCGCACGCCCATGCAGTGGAGCGCCGACCGGAACGCCGGCTTCTCCCGCGCCAACCCGCAGAGCCTCCTCTTGCCGGTGATCACCGATCCCGAGTACCACTACGAGGCGGTCAACGTGGAGGCGCAGCGGCGCAACCCGCACTCGCTCTTGATGTGGGTGCGGCGGCTGCTGGCGCTCCGCGCGCGCGCCCGCGCCTTCGGCCGCGGCGGGCTCGAGCTGGTGCCGGCCGCCAACCGGCGGGTACTGGCCTTCGTCCGCCGCCTGGGCGAGGAGGCGGTCCTGGTGGTGGCCAACCTCTCGCGCTTCGCCCAGCACGTGGAGCTGGACCTCTCCGCCTACCGCGGGCGCGTGCCGGTGGAGCTCTTCGGGCGGACGCCCTTCCCCCGCCTGGAGGCCGGCCCCTACCCGCTGACGGTGGGCCCGCACGAGTTCTACTGGTTCGCCCTGGAGCGCGACCCGGCGGTGGTGACGCTGCTGGGCGAACGCCCGGGCGGGCGCGAGGAGCGGCCGCTCCTCCAGGTGGAGAGCCCGGCCGAGCTCTTCCAGGGCCGGGCGGCGGAGCAGCTGGAGCTGGCGCTGGTCGACTGGCTGGCCGCGCGGCCCTGGTTCCCCCAGGACGGCGGGGCATCCCTCCCCGCCGCGGCCGCCCCCCCGGGGCCGGACCGCGCCCGCCTGCGGGCGGTGACGCTGGAGGAAGCGGTCCCGCTGGGCGAGGAGGAGCCGCCCGCCTGGCTCCTGCTGGTGCGCGCCCACTTCCTGGAGGGCGAGCCCGATCTGCTGGCCGTCCCCCTGGCGCTGGTGGAGGCGGGCGCGGAGGGGGCGGGCGAGCCGCTCGCCCGCGTCCTCCCCCGCCCGGCCGGCGGGCGGCCCGGCGCCGGTCCGCAGCCGTCGCTGCTGGTGGACGCCCTGGAGTTGCCCGCCTTCCGCCGCCGTCTCGTCCGGCTCCTCCGCCAGCGGCGGCGCTTCGCCGGGGCGCGGGGCGTCGTGGCCCTGCACCCCGCCCCGCTCCTTCGCCGCGAGGCGGCGCCGGGCCTGGAGCCCTCCACGCTGGAGGCAGGCGACGGTGCCAGCCTGGTCGCCTACGACCGGCGTCTCTTTCTCAAGTTCCTGCGGCGCCTGGAGGCGGGCCCCCATCCCGCCCTGGAGCTGGCCCGCTGGCTGACCGGCCAGCGCTACCGCCATATCCGGCCGCTGGCCGGGAGCATCGAGTACCGCCCGGCGCGGGGCGAGCCGGTGGCGCTGGCCATCCTGGAGGGCTTCGTCCCCTACGAGGGCGACGCCTGGAGCCTGGCCCGCGACTCGCTGGCGGTCTGGCTGAACGGGAGCGGTCCGGCGGCCTCCGCCGCCCTGGAGGCCTGGCTCCCCCTGGCGCGGCGTCTGGGGCGCGCCACCGCCGAGCTTCACCGCGCCCTGGCGGGGGGGCGTCGCGGCGTGCGCGGGCCGGCGGAGGCGGAGGGGCTGGAGGCGGGCTTCCGGCCCGAGCCCTTCACCCCCTTCGCCCAGCGGGCGCTCTACGAATCGCTGCGCGGGCTCCTGGCCGAGGTCTTCGGCCTTCTGCGCGCCCGCCTGGACGAGCTGGAGGGGGGTCGGCAGGAGCAGGCGCGCCGCCTCATCGCCGCCGAGGCGGATCTCCTCCACCGCCTCCGCCCGCTGCTGGAGGAGCGGCTGACCGTGCAGCGCATCCGCTGCCACGGCGACCTGCACCTGGGCCAGTTCCTGCTGGGGGCGGCCGAGGACGACTACACCATCCTCAACGTGGAGGGCAACCCCGCCCGCTCGCTGCGCGAGCGGCGTCTCAAGCAGCCGGCGCTCGGCGACGTGGCCTCCATGCTCCGCTCCTTCCACTTCGCCAGCCGCGTGGCGCTGGCCGGGCACGAGGAAGCGGGCGCGCGCGCCGGCGCCTGGTACCGGGCCACCGCCCGCGCCTACCTGCGCGCCTACCTGCGCGGGGCGCGCGGCGCCGCCTGGCTGCCCGCCCGGCGCGGCGAGCTGCGCGTGCTCCTGGAGGTCTTCCTGCTGGAACGGGCGCTGGCCGAACTGCGCCACGGCCTGGCGCGGGGCGGCGACCGCCTGGCCGCCGCCCTGGACGGGCTGGAGGCGCTCCTCGGCCGGCCGGTCCGGCGGCCCGAGGCCGCCCGGGCGGACGCCTAGACCACCAGGACCGCCCCGCCCTCCACCGCGCTCCGCCGGACCGCCTCCAGCGCCTCGGGCGCCCGTTCCAGCGGGTAGGGGCGAGCGCGCACCTCCAGGCGGGCCGCGCCCGCGATGGCCAGGAAGCGCCGCCCGTCCTCCCGGGTCAGGTTGGCCACGCTCTTCAGGCTCCGCTCGTGGTAGAGGAGCCCGTAGGACATCTCGGGCAGTCGGTCCATGTGGACCGCGTTGATGGCCAGCGTGCCGCCCCGACGGAGGCTGGCCAGGGCGAGGGGCAGCAGATCGCCGGCCGGGGCGAAGGTGATGGCGCCGTCCAGCGGATGCGGCGGCTCCTCGCCGGCCGCCCCCGCCCAGCGGGCGCCCAGCTCCAGCGCCAGGCGCCGGTGCGCCTCGCTGCGACTGAAGACGTAGACCTCCATGCCCAGGCGGCGCGCCACCTGGAGCGTCAGGTGCGCCGAGGCGCCGAAGCCGTAGAGGCCGAGGCGGCCCCCCGGCTCCACCCCGGAGAGGCGGAGCGAGCGGTAGCCGATCAGACCGGCGCAGAGGAGCGGCGCCGCCTCCACGTCGTCGTAGATCTCCGGCAGCGGCAGCACCGCCTCGGCCGGCGCCACCGTCCACTCCGCGTAGCCGCCGTCCACGTCCAGGCCGGTGAAGCGGGGCGACTCGCAGAGGTTCTCCTGGCCGCGGCGGCAGTAGTCGCAGCGGCCGCAGGCCGACCAGAGCCAGGGCAGGCCGACCCGCATGCCGGGGTGGAGCCCCTCCACCCCCTCGCCCACCTCGTCGATGCGGCCCACCACCTGGTGGCCGGGGACGACCGGGCGGGGCGGCGGAAGCTCGCCGTCCAGCTCGTGCAGGTCCGTTCGGCAGACGCCGCAGGCGGAGACGCGAAGGCGCACCTCCCCCGGGCCGGCGTGCGGTTCGGGCAGCTCCTCCCGGAAGCGCAGCGCAACCCCGCCCCCGGAGGGCTCCAGCAGCCAGCCGCGCATCCTCCTCCCCCCTCCTTGGAGGATAGCGCGGTGCGGCGGGCGGCGGCGCTCAGCGGGGAGCGGCCGGCGGAAGGGCGGCGGCCGCCTGGACCAGCACCTTCAGCCACGGGGCCAGCGGCGCCGCCTCGGGCCGCGCCAGCATCCAGGCCACCTGCCCGGCCAGGGCGGGGTCGCGGCCGGCCTGGCGCGCCACCGCCGCCAGGATCGCCGGCCAGCCCTCCTGCTTCGCGGCGCAGGCGAGGGCCTGCCGCGCCCAGGCGGCGTCGGGCCTGGGTTCCTGCCGGCGAAGCGCGGCCAGCGCCCCCTCCAGCGCCCGGCGGACGGCGGGAGCGCGCAGCGCGGCGGCCACGGCGGGGCGGAAGAGGGGTGTCCGCGCCAGGGTGGCGAAGGTGTCTGCCGCCCGGCGCGGGTCGCCCGCCGTCGTCCCCAGCCAGCCGGCCAAGGGCGGCGGCAGCTGCGAAGCGTCGGGGCCGGCCCCCGCCGGTCCGCCCGTCGCGGCCTCGCAGGCGGCGCGGGGGGTGCGCACCGCCGCGGGGCGGGCCGTGACCGGACGCGCCCGGCTTTCGGCCGCCGCCTCCTCCCTCGGCCGGGCGGCCGGCGACCCGGCCGGCTCCTTCACCGCGCCGGGCGCCAGGGCGACCGCCGCGCGCGAGGCTCCGCTCCCCTCCTGGTGCACGGCCGCCAGGCCGGCGCCCAGCAGGAGCCCCGCCGCCAGGGCCGCGGCGAAGGCGGCCTTCCATCTTTTGTCCCGGCTGCTCATCGATGGGAGTCTGGCCTGGAGGGCCGGCGCCTATCCGCGTCCGCTCCGCCCCGCCCTCCGTCCGCAGGTATTCGCGACATTTTGTCCAATATTTGCGACAGCGCGACGGCGATCCCGGCCGGAGGTGGGGCCCGTGGGGCGGGAAAGGGAGGTACTCCGCAACCGGCTGCGCCAGAGGAGGATGGCCGCCGGCCTCAGCCAGCAGGAGCTGGCCAGGCGGGCGGGGCTGAGCCGCCAGACGGTGAGCGGCATCGAGGCCGGCCGCTACGCGCCGGGCGTGGCGGCGGCGCTGCGCCTGGCGCGGGCGCTGGACTGCCGGGTGGAGGAGCTCTTCAGCGTGGAGGAGAGGGCGGAGCCGGTGGAGGCCGAGATGGCCGGCGGGCGTCCCGGCCAGCGGGTGGCGCTGGCGCGCCTGGGAGGCCGCTGGGTGGCCCGCGGCCTGGAAGGCCTGGGCGACCGCCGCTGGCCTTCCGTCGCCGCGCACGGCGTGGTGGAGCGGGGGTCGCCGGGGGCGGTGCGCGTGCGCAGGCTCGCCGGGGGCGAGGCGCTCTTCCTGGCGGGCTGCGACCCCGCCCTGGGACTCCTGGCCTCCCACCTGACGCGGCGGGCGCGCGGCCCGGAGGCGCTCTGGTGGGAGACGGGCAACGCGGCGGCGCTGGAGGAGC
>JAIMAT010000080.1 GCA_023511835.1 Bacillota bacterium
GGGTTGACGCCGGGGTTGAGCGCCAGGATGGCGGCGACGGTGGTGCCGAAGCGCTGCGCCAGGAGGAAGAGCGTGTCCCCGGGCCGGACCGTGTAGGCGAAGCTTCCGGGCGGGCAGGCATGGTGCGCGCCGTACAGCGGGGTCGACATGGAAGCACCTCCTCTGCGTCCTCGTGCCTGTCTATGAAGGGCGGCGCCCGGAGGTGCCGGCCCCGCCCGGGCGAGGAAGGGGAAAGGGTGGCCACGAAGGCGGCGGAAGAGCTGGTCGGCGCGCTGGAGGCCGACGTCGAGGAGCGGCTCGAGAGGCTGCGGGCGGAGGAGGCCGCGGAGCGGCAGCTGGCCGAGGTGGAGGCGGAAGGCGAGCGGATCGTCGAGTCCGCCGGCTGATCACGCCTCGCCGGCCGCCGGGCGCGAGGCCGCCCAGCGCGCGGCCGCCCGGCCGAGGAGCGCCCCGCCGGCCGCGTCCCAGAGCCAGTGGCCGCCCGTCGCCACCACGGCCGCGCCCGCCAGCGCCACCAGCCCGGCTGCGGCGCCCTGCGGGGCCGGCCGCCGGCGGCTGCGCCAGGCCAGGAGCCAGGCCGCGTAGGCGAGCCGCGCCACGTGGCCGCTGGGGAAGGTACCGCGGAAGAGCGCCAAGCCGGCGCGCGCGGGCGAGGGGCTGAGGATCTCCAGTACGTGGCGGAGCCAGGGCCAGGCGACGGGTAGGAGCGGAGGCGCGGGCGTCGGGACGAGCGTCTTCAGCAGTCCCTCCACCGCCATCACCCCCAGGAAGCCCGCCACGACCCGCACCAGGCGCGCTCGGCCTCCCCCCGCGCCGGCCGCCGCCCAGAGCGCCAGCGCCGCCGCCAGCGGGGGTGAGCCGGCCAGCCAGACCAGCTGCAGCGCCTGGCGCACGTTCTGCGGCAGCCGTCCCAGCGCCGCCGTCGCCGCGCGGTCGAGCGTCGCCACCGGGGGCGAGGGGGCGAGCAGCGCCAGCAGGAGGAGGAGCCCCAGGGGGGCGAGGAGCGGGCCGACCCCCGGGGCGCGACGCGTCGTCGGCATGGCGCCACTATAGCCTCTCCTCGCGCGCCGGCCAACGCGGCGCCGTCGGCGGCCGCTCCAGCCAGGAGCGCCGGGTGCGCCGCCGAATGGGGCAGGGGAGGTGGAGCCGGCCTTGCATGACGAACCCTTCACGCAACGGACGGGATCGGGAGAGCCGCTCTGGGAGCCGGGGATCGAGGACGTACTGCGGGCGAGGCGACGGATCGCGCCCTATCTGGCGCCCACGCCGCTCCTCCGTCCGCCCGCCCTCGCCCGCCTGCTGGGCGCCGAGGTCTTCCTGAAGTGCGAGAACCTGCAGCCGACCGGCGCCTTCAAGGTGCGCGGCGGGGTCAACCTGGTGGCGGCCGAGCGGGAGGCCGGCAAGCTGGGCCCGGCCGGCCTGACGGCCGCCTCCACCGGCAACCACGGCCAGTCCGTCGCCTACGCCGGCCACCTCTTCGGCCTTCCCGTCACCGTCTTCGGGCCGGAGGGGCTCAACCCGCTCAAACGCGAGGCCATCCGCGCCTGGGGGGCCGAGGTGCGCGAGGTGGGGCGGGACTTCGACGCGGCACGGGAGGCTTGCGAGGCGTACGCGCGCGAGACGGGCGCGCGCTACGTCCACTCCATGAACGAGCCGCTGCTGGTGGCGGGGGTGGCCACCGCCTACCTGGAGGCGCTCCTGGAGGTCCCCGACGCCGACTTCCTGATCGTCCCCGTGGGCGGCGGCTCCGGCGCCTCGGGCGCCGCCATCGTGGCGCGGGCGCTCCGCCCGGGCATGCGCGTCATCGGCGTCCAGGCGGAGGGCGCGCCGGCCGTCTACCGCTCCTTCCGTTCGGGACGCCTCGAGTCGACGCCCGCGGCGGTCACGCGCGCCGAGGGGCTGGCGACGCGCGTCGCCTTCGAGCTGCCGGTGCGGATCCTGCGCCGCTACCTGGACGAGATGGTGCTGGTGGGCGACCAGGCGATGCTGGAGGCGATGCGCATCCTGGCAGAGACGGCCCACCTGGTCGCCGAGGAGGCGGGCGCCGCCCCCCTGGCGGCGGCGCTCGCCCTGCGCGAGGAGCTCCGCGGGAAGAAGGTGATCCTGCCCGTCACCGGCGGCAACGCCACCGCCGGACAGCTGGCGGCAGCGCTGGCCGGCTGAGCCGGGCGGCTGCGCGGCCGGGTGCCGCGGGCTCAGCCCGGCACCCGGCCGACGGCCACCAGCCGCCGCTTCCGCCAGAGGAGGCGGCCGTCCTCCCGCGCGAAGAGGGCTCCGGCCACCTCCGGCCGCAGCGCCGCCGCCAGCGTGCGGGCGAAGCGCTCCGGGTCGTCCAGCGCCCGCGAGGGGGCGAACCAGTCGGCCACCGGCAGGCGCTCCTCCAGCGTCTCGAGGAAGGTGACCTCGAGGCCGGCCTCCTCCAGCAGGCGGCGCCACTCCTCCGCGGAGCGCGCGCCCACGTGCGATCCGTCGCGCAAGATCTCCAGCTGGTTCATCAGCTCGGCCGCCTCCGGTTCGTCGGGGACCGTCATGTCCGCGATCCCCAGCCGCCCCCCGGGGCAGAGGACGCGGCGCATCTCGCGGAGCGCCCGCGGCAGGTCCCGGAAGTGGTGCGCGGCGCGCCGCGAGGCGACCACCGTGAAGCTTCCGTCCGGAAAGGGGAGCGCGTGCGCGTCGCCGAGGGCGAAGCGGACGTTGGCCGCCGCCTCTTCCTGCAGCCGGCGCCGGAAGAGCTCGCCCATCTCCGGCGTGGCGTCGAGGCCGACCACCTCGGCGACCCGCGGCGCCATGGCGAAGGCCACGTTGCCCGAGGCGGTGGCCACGTCGAGCGCGCGATCCCCGGGGGCGAGGCGGAGCGCCTCGAGGAGGAGGGCCAGGTCGCTCCCCGAGCGGTGGGAGCGGCTCGCCGCGTAGTGCTCCGCGTGGGCGCCGAAGAAGGAGCGGACCCTCTCGAGCTGGTCGTCGTCCTCCGCCGTCATCCCGCATCGCCTCCCGCCGTGGTGCCGCCGTCGGCACCCGCCCTTACGTCGAAGAGATACGCCCGGGCAGGCCTTCCGCCTGCAGGAAGCCTCGCCTCCGGCGCGCTTGACGCTCCCCCGGCCCCGTTCGGATAATGGCGCCAGGTCCAGCCGGCAGAGCGAGGGCTGGACGCGGGCGATGGAGACCCGCCCGGGCGGCCACGACCGCGCGTGGCCGCAAACCGCGCCGCCGCCGCGACGTCGGAACGATCGGCGGATGCTGATGGCTCCTGAGACCTGGGGCTCGGGAGCCTTTTTCTGTCCCTGGATGCCCGTGGGAGGTGTGCGGATGGCGGATCGCCCGCCCGCCCGTGCGGCAGGCCGCCGGGCTCTCCGGTTCGTCCTGCTCATCGGCGTGCTCAGCTTCTTCGCCGATTTCACCTACGAGGGGTCGCGCAGCATCCTGGGGCCCTACCTCGACTCGCTGCGCGCCAGCGCCACCGCGGTCGGCGTGGTGACCGGCTTCGGGGAGCTGGCCGGCTACGGCCTGCGCCTGGTCTCGGGCCGCTGGGCCGATGCCACCGGGCGCTTCTGGCCCATCACCATCTTCGGTTACGTGGTCCAGATGGCCTCGGTGCCGGCGCTGGCCCTGACCCGGACATGGCCCGAGGCCGCGTTGCTCATCATTCTGGAACGGGTCGGCAAGGCGCTGCGCAACCCGCCCCGCGACGTGATGCTCTCGCACGCCGCCCGCCAGGTGGGCGGCTACGGGTGGGCCTTCGGCCTGCACGAGGCGCTCGACCAGGTGGGCGCCATGGGCGGCCCCCTGGTGGTCGCCTACGTGCTGGCGCGCCGGGCCGGCTTCCACGAGGCCTTCGCCATCCTTCTCATCCCCGCCCTCCTCAACCTGACGTTTCTGCTGCTGGCGCGCTGGCTCTACCCCAAGCCGGAGGACCTGGAGGGGGGCACGGTGCCCGTGGGCGTCCGCGGCATGGCGACGGCCTTCTGGGTCTACCTGGCGGGCGCTGCGCTGGTGGCCGTGGGCTTCGCGGACTATCCGCTGATCGCCTACCACTTCAGCCGCGGCGGCATCGTCTCGGGCGACTGGGTGGCCATCTTCTATGCGGTGGCCATGGCCGTCAGCGGCGCGGGATCGCTGCTCTTCGGGCGCCTCTTCGACCGCTTCGGTTTCCGCGTCCTCGTGCTGCTGACGCTCCTGACGGCGCTCTTCGCGCCGCTGGTCTTCCTGGGCGGCTTCGCCTGGGCGCTGGTGGGGGCGGCGCTCTGGGGCCTGGGGACGGGGGTGCATGAGTCCATCATTCCGGCCGCCGTCGCGCCCATGGTGGCTCCGGAGCGGCGCGCCTCCGCCTTCGGCCTCTTCACCGCCGCCTACGGGATCTTCTGGTTCCTGGGCAGCAGCGCCATCGGCCTGCTCTACGACGTCTCGCTGCCGGCCACGGTCGCCTTCTCGCTCCTCACCCAGCTCGCCGCCCTGCCCTTCTTCGTCTGGGTGGAGCGCCACCATCCGCAGGCGGTGGCCGCAGCGGGAGAGGCGTGAGGCGGGGAGGCGGAGGCGGGCGAGAGCGACGAGGAGGCGGCCTTGCGCGAGATCGAGGAGGAGTCGGGCGCGACCGGATCCGTGGTGGGCGGTCGACCATCGGGTACCGCTTCCTTCGCCCGGGCGGGATGGGGGAGACAGAGGGAGAGGCGGAAAAGGAAGCCCGCTTCTTCCTGGTCCGCGCCGAGCGAGGCGAGCCGCAGCACGCCCGCGGACCAGTGCGAGGAGGGAGTCGGGTGGCCGGTTGGGAGCGCGAGAGCGTAGCCGACGAGCTGGAGGAGCTGGCCGCACTGGCGCGCGGCTCGGGAGTCGCCTCCTCGGCCCGGGCGCTGGAGGAGCTGGCCGCGCGGGTGCGGGAGGACCGCTTCCGGCTGCTGGTGGTCGGCCAGTTCAAACGCGGGAAGTCGACGCTGGTCAACGCGCTCCTGGGCGAGGAAGTCCTGCCCATGGGCGTGCTGCCGCTCACCTCGGTGGCCACCGAGATCGTGGCCGGTCCGGAGCGCGAGGCGCGCATCCGCTATCGCGACGGGCGCGGGGAGCGCGTCGGCCTGGAGCGGCTGGGCGACTTCGTCAGCGAGGCGGGCAACCCCTCCAACCGCAAGGGCGTGACGGCCGTGCAGGTCCGCCTTCCGGCCCCGCTCCTCGAGCGTGGCGTGGCCATCGTCGACACCCCGGGCATCGGCTCCACGGTGGAGGCCAACACCCAGGCGGCCGAGGAGGCGACCGAAGACGCCGACGCCGCCGTCGCGGTGCTGGGCAGCGATCCCCCGCTCACCCGAGAGGAGGCGGAGTACCTGCGCCACGTCACCTCCCGTGCGGCGCACGTCCTCTACGTGCAGAACAAGGCGGACACGCTGGCGCCGGAGGAGCTGGAGCAGGTGCTGGCCTTCCACCGCCGCCTGCTCGCCGAGGCCGGGGGCGGGCCGGCCGGCGCGGGCGCGCCGCCCCGCATCCTTCCCGTCTCCGCGCGCCGCGGCCTGCTGGCCCGGCTGCGGGGCGACGCGGCCGAATGGGAAGCCTCGGGGATGGGGGAGCTGGAGAGGGAGCTGGAGCGCTTCCTGGCGGAGCAACGGGGAGCCGTCTTCGCCGCCTCGATCGGACGGCAGGCCGAACGGCACGTAAGCGCCGTCCGGCTGGCGCTGGAGGTGAGGCGTACCGCCTTCCGCACCCCGGTGGAAGAGCTGGCGCGGCGACGGAGCCGTCTCGAGGAGCGCCTCCAGGAAGTCGAGCGGCGCCGCGAGGACGACGCGCTCCTCTTTCGCCGCGACGTCGATCGGCTGGTGGCCCGCATGGAGGAGGAGCTCGGGCGCTGGCGCCAGCAGGCGGAGGCCGAGCTCCGGGGGGAGTTGGAGGCCTGGCTGGAGCGGGAGGCCGCCGGACGCCGGATGACGGCCCGCGAGGTAGAGGAGGAGGTGAGCCGGCGCCTGGGCGAGCGGCTCGAGCGCTGGCGGGCCGAGGCCGGCAAGGAGATGGGCGGCGAGTACGCCGCCCTCGCCGAGCGCTTCTCGGCCCGCTTCCAGGGGCTGCTGGACGAGCTCCTGGAGGCGTACGGCGAATATGCCGGTTACCGCCCCGAACCCATCCCGGCCGACCCGGAGGTGGTGGAGCGACCCGACTTCTACTTCCAGCTGAGCGAGATCGGCTCCTGGCTGCCCGAACTGAACGCGGCCGCGCTGGCGCGCTGGCTGCCGTCGGGCTGGGCGCTCCCGGCCCTCCGGAAGCGGGCGCGGGAACGACTGCACGAGCTTCTGGAGCTCAACTCCGGCCGCCTCCGCTCCGACCTCGCCTACCGCCTGCGCGAGTCGGCCCGGCGCCAGATCGTCCGCTGGGACGAGCGGCTGATCCGCCTCCGCGAGGAGTTCGAGGAGGCGCTTCGCTCGACGGAGCAGGCGCTGGGCGAGGCGGAAGGGCGTTCGCGCGAGGAGGAGGCGCGCCTGGAGGAGGCCGTCTCCGCCCTGGAGGCGCACCTGGGCCGCCTCCGGCAGCTGCTGGGCGGCGTCCGGGCCCAGCCTCGGGCAGAGCGGCAAGGCGGAGGCAACCCCGCGGAGGAGAGGTGAACGGCAATGCGTCAGGAGCGATCGGCGGGAGGAGTCGTCTTCCGGGGCGAAGGGAGCGAGGCGGAGATCCTGCTCGTCCTCGACCGCTTCGGCCGCTGGACCTTCCCCAAGGGACGCGTGGAGGGCGGCGAGTCGGACGAGGAGGCGGCGCTCCGCGAGATCGAGCAGGAGACCGGCGTGCAAGGGCAAGTGATCGGAAGCCTGCCCGCGGTACGCTACCGCTACTTGGTGGCCGACGACCCGGAACCGGAGATGGTGGAGAAGGAGGTGCACTACTTCCTGGTCCGCGCGGAGGCGGGCGAGCTGCGCCGCCTGCCCGGCGAGACGCGGGCCGTGCGCTGGCTGCGCCCCCGCGAGGCCGAGAGACTCCTCCTTTACGAACGGAACCGGCCCGTGCTGGAGGCGGCGCGCGCCATGCTGGAGGGGCGGGCGCGGGTCGAGCGGGGGGACGGCTCGCGCTGAGCGCGGGTCCGGCCAGTCCGGGCGGACCGCCGGAGGGTCGCCCGCCCCGGCTTCAGCCCCTCCCCGCTTCGCCCGGCGCCAGGGGCCCGGTGCCCTCCTCCTCTCCCTCGCCGCTGCCGGGCTCTTCGGGCAATCCCCAGAAGTAGAGGAGCGAGCGCAGCCAGGCGGACTGCTCGCGGCCGCGGGGCTCGTGGCGGAAGCGGTAGTCGAGGAGATGAAAGTAGCGCCGGTACTCCTCCAGGACGCCGGCGAGGCGTTCTTCCAGGTCCGCCTTGAGCCAGCGAGCCAGCGCCTCGTCGGCCTCCTCCGCCACCTGCGCGAGATGCCGCCGGCAGAGACCGGCCCCCTCCCGGTAGCCCCGGCGCCCCTCCTCCTCCCGGAGCCGATCCAAAAAGGCATGGATCTCGGCGGCCACGGCCACCTCTCCAGCCTCGCAGGCCGGGCAGGGCGGGGAGCCTTTCTCCCGCCGCGCGCGTCGCCCGCGCCACCGCTGCCACGGCTCCCGCCACCCGTTCCGGGCGTGCCGCGGGTCGCTCTGGCGGAGGCGGGCCAACTCCTCCCGGGTCAGGAACTCGAAGAGAGCGCTGAGCTCGGCACCGGCGCGGTCGCGGATCACGGCCGCGTGACGGGGGCAGTAGGCCGCCTCGCGCAGCCGGAACCAGGTGGACGGCTCGCGGCAGTTCTCGATCTCGAACCAGCGCAGATGGACCCTCTCCGCACGCCGCTGCACCTGGCAGAGGGGGCAGACGGAGGAAGCGTAGCTCCACGTGGCCATGCGGTAGACCTCCTCGTTGGAGGTGCGCACTGCCGCTCACGCCTGGCGGCGGACGCCCATCGCCTTCCGGAGCGCCCTCGCGGGTGCCACCGCCAGCGCCGCCTTGACCACGTCCAGCGGCAGCAGGCCGGCCAGTCCGAACAGGACGGCCTCCTTCCAGGAAGGCAGGAGCCAGGCGCGTACGGCGGCGACCTCGACCAGCCAGCCGGGCGCCACGGCCAGCAGGGCCAGGGCGACCGACCGGAGCGGGTGGACGGGAGCGCCCGGCTTGCCGCGACCGGCCAGGCGGGCCGCCACGGCCACCCCCGGAAGGTGGCCCCAGAGGTAGGCACCGGCGGGGCTGAAGAGCAGGGTAGGACCGCCCATGCCGCCCCCCAGGACGGGCAGGCCGGCGAGCCCCAGGGCCAGCTGGAGGGCGACGGCGGCCACCGCCTCGCCGGGCGGGAGGAGCAGCCCTGCCATCATGACGCCGAGGCTCTGCATCGTCGGCGGCACGGGCCCCAGCGGCAGAGGCAACGGGACGAAGGAGAGCGCGACCAGGACGGCGGTCATCAGGGCGACCCGCGTCAGGTGCGACGCCGGCCGGGCCGGGCCCGCCCGGCGGGAGGGCCCAGCCGCCAGCCTCGCGGCGCGGGACGAGAACGGAGGCAAGGGCCATCGCTCCCCGAAAGAAAGAGGCTCCTGCCAGCCAGCGGGCAGGAGCCATCAGCTCTCGCATTTCGGCCGAAGCCTGGGCGAGCTCCATCGCCGTCTTGGCGGGCGGCGCCGGACCGCCCGCCTCCCTCTTGCCGTGCAGTCTCGTATACCACGCGCGGGCCGGACCGTCAAGCGAGCGCAAGCCTTGCCGAAGCCGGCTGGCGCAGCGCGGCGGGGCGGGCCGGACCGGACCGGCGCCGCCGGCGCCGCCCTGTGCCATCATGATGTCGGCATGTTCCAGGGGAAGCCGGTCCGGCCGCCGGAGGGGGGAGAAGGAAGAAACCCCTCCCCGGGGGCTGGCCCTTGGATCAGGGCCTTCCATTTCATGATGTTGGCATGATCGAAACGCTAGCCGGTCCGGCCGCCGGGCAGGGGTAACAGGAACGGCGGCTGCGTTTTT
>JAIMAT010000081.1 GCA_023511835.1 Bacillota bacterium
CTCCACCACCGCCGCGGGCTCGATGAAGAAGGTGGCGCCGCTCTCCGAGCGGTCGTGGACGATGCCGGGCACCGCCGACCTCTGGTCGGCACGCACCGGCAGGCAGAAGCGGCCGGAACGGACGGTGACGACGGCCTCCTGCAGCACCTGGCGGGCGGCCAGGCTCCGCACCATGGCCTCCAGGCGCTGGCGGACGGCCGCCTCCACATTCCGCTGCCGGCGGCGAAGCGCGGCCAGGGCCGATGAGGCGGTGTCGAGCCAGCTGCCGTCGGGCGCGACGGAGCGGGCGAGCCGCTCCTCCAGGGCGGGCAGGCGCGGCAGCCGCCGCGCTTCCTCGCCCAGGCGCGGCGCCCCGGACCCCTCCTCCAGGAGCCAGGCCGCCAGCCTTGCCGAGGCGCGGAGGAAGGCGAGCAGGGCGAAGAGCTCCTCGCCGCCCAGGGCGGCCCCGAGACGGAGGCGCTCCAGCCAGGAGCGCGGATCCAGCTCGGGCATGCGGGGCAGGGAGGCGTCGCGGCGCCGGAGCTCCATGGCCTCGGCTAGGCGCGCCTGGCGCTCGGCCAGGAGCACAGGGTCCGCGCTGGGCCGGAGCGCCCGCGCCGCCTCCCGCGCCGGCGCAAAGGCCGTGGCGCCGGCCAGCGCCTCCAGGATGCGCGGGAAGTCGAGCTTCTCCAGAACCGCCTCGTCGAACACCGCCGTTCCCCCTTCGCCTCCGCCCGGCATCGGCGCGGTCCCCGGCCTCCGGCCGCCCGGCTAGCCGGCCGCCTTCGCCCCGTCCCCCGCCTGCCCGGGCAGCACCAGCTGCTCGGCCGCGTTGAAGAACTGGCGGTAGGCGAGAAGGCCCGTCAGCATGGAGGCGACGCCCGTGGAGGTGGCCAGCATGAACATGACCAGGATCTGGTAGCGAACCGCCTGAAGCGGGCTGGCGCCGGCGATGAGGAGGCCCGTCATCATGCCGGGCAACTGGACGAGGCCCACCGTCTTGAGCGCGTCCACCGTCGGGATCATGCCGGCGCGCACCGCCTCGCGCAGCGGGAGGCGCGCCGCCAGCCGCGGCGGTGCGCCCAGCGCCAGCGCCGAGAGCACCTCCCCGCTGCGCGCGCGCATCTCCGCCTTCATCCGGTCGAGAACGAGGCCGCTGGCCACCATGCTGTTCCCGATGATCATGCCGCTGACGGGGATGACGTAACGCGCCTGGCCGGGAATCAGGCCGAGGAGCAGCAGGAGGGCGAGGGTGACCGTCTCGGCCAACGTGATCCCCGCCGCGGGCGGAAGGAAGCGGCGCGGCAGCCCGGCGCCGCGCTGCCCGGCGTTCTGGACGGCCACCCCGGCCATGAGCGCCAGGAGGAGCGCGATCCACGGCCAGGCGGCCAGCCGGAAGACCAGCTCCAGCACGTAGCCCATCACCAGGAGCTGCACCAGCGCCCGGGCGGCGCCCACCATCAGGTCGCGCTCCAGCGCCAGGCGCTGGCTGTAGGAGACGACCAGCGCCAGGGCGACGAAGACGAGCGTCACCAGCACCGAGAGGCCGCTCACGCCGGCTCCCTCCCCCCCGTCGCCCGGCCCAGCAGCTCCCCGGCCAGGAAGCGCCGGCCGGCCTCGCTGGCCGGCCCGGCGAAGAAGGCCGCCGCCTCGCCCGCCTCCACCCGCTCGCCCGCCCAGAGCAGGAGGACGTGGTCCGCCACCCGCCGCGCCTGCGCGAGGTCGTGCGTCACCCAGACCACCGTCAGCCCGGCCCGCTCCACCAGGCCGCGCACCGTCTCCTCGACGCGCAGCGCCGCTCCCGGGTCGAGCGAGGCGGTGGGCTCGTCCAGCAGCAGCACCTCGGGCCGGTTGGCGAGCGCCCGCGCCAGCGCCACCCGCTGCTGCTCGCCGCCGGAGAGGCCGTCCACGCGCCGCGCCGCCATCTCCGGCCCGAGCGCCACCTCGCGCAGCAGCTCCTCCACCGGCGGCCCCTCCTCGCCGCGGCTGGCAGGCCCGAAACGGACGTTCTCGGCCACCGTGCCGGGGAAGAGGTAGGGTCGCTGCAGCACCATCCCCACCCGGCGGCGCAGCGCCCGCACCTCCGTCTCGCGTACGTCCCTGCCGTCCAGCAGGACGCGCCCCCGGTCCGGGTCGCGCAGGCGGTTGAGCAGCGAGAGCAGCGTGCTCTTGCCGGCGCCGGAAGGGCCGATCAGCGCCGTCAGCCCCCGTTCGGCGAAGGTGTGGCGCACCCCGCGCAGGATCCAGCCCCCGCCCGGGGCGGCCACCCAGACGTCTTCCAGCTCCAGGCGCGCCGTCAGTCCCACCCCGCCAGGATCACGGCGCTGCAGGGGCCGCCCAGGGCCGCCGTCGTGCAGAGCAGGCGGGCCCGCGCCAGCGGCCGGCCCCCGTCGTGGACCGGCGTCAGCCCCAGCTCCGGGTCGGCCTCCTCCCAGCCGGCCGTGGGCGGCAGCACCCCCCGCTCCAGCGCCAGGACCGCCACCGCCGCCTCCAGGGCGCCGCTGGCCGCCATGGCATACCCGAGGCCGCCGGCGGGCGCTGTCACGGGCGGCAGGCCCTCGCCCAGCGCGGCGCGCAGCGCCTCCGCCTCGGCGCGGTCGAGGCGCGGCGAACCCGCGGCGTGGGCCACCACCCCGCCCAGGTCGTCCGGCTCCACTCCGGCGTCGGCCAGCGCCGCCGCCACGGCCCGCGCCAGGCCGTCGGCCAGCGCGCCCCCGTCGAGCCGGCTCCCCGCCGCCAGCGCCCGCCCGTAGCCCTCCACCTCGGCCAGGATGCGGGCGCCGCGCGCCCGGGCGTGCTCCAGCCGCTCCAGCGCCAGCCAGGCGGCGCCCTCCGCGACGGTGACGCCGTCGCGGCGACGGTCGAAGGGCCGCCCCGCCTCGCGGCTCACCTCGCCCGAGCGGAGAAGAGGCGCCAGGAGCAGCGGCTCCAGCGAGGACTCGCTGGCGCCGGCCAGCACCACGTCCGCCTCGCCGTCGCGCAGCGCGAGGAGCGCCGTGCCGATGGCGTCCAGGCCCGCGCTGGAGGCCGTGGTGAGCGTGGTATTGACGCCGCGGAAGCCGTACTTCTCCGCGATCACGCCGGCGGCCATGTTGGGGATGATGCGCGGGATGGTGTGCGGTCCCACGCGGCGCGGACCGCCCGTCTGCACCCGCTCCAGCCCCGCGATGAGGTCGCCGGGCCCGCCCACCGAGGTCCCCCCGATGACGCCCACCCGCCAGGGGTCGAGGGCGGAGGGCTCCAGAGCCGCCTCCGTCAGGGCCAGCTCGGCCGCCGCCGCCGCCAGGTGGGTGAAGCGCTCGTTGTTCCGCACCGTGCGCGGCGGCAGGAAGCGTTCCGGCTCGAAGCCCTCCACCCGCGCCACCGCCAGCCGCCCCAACCCCTCCCACTCCTCCACGCCACCCGCGCGGAGAGCCCGCTCGAGGCCCGAGCGGAGAGCCTCCGCGCCCACACCGAAGGCGCTGACCGCGCCGACGCCTGTCACCACCACGCGGGCGGAGTCCGACACCACGCGCCACCGACCTCCTTCACAGCTCCCCATCTTACCGGCTCGGCCCGCCCGCCCGCGCCCGGGGAGGAAGGGGCCTCCCCCGGTCTCCCCGCCGTCTTCGCACCATACCATCTTCCGGCGGCCCGCCGGCAGGAAGCGGGCGGAAAGGCGGGGAGGTGGGAGCGTGGTCCTCGACACGGCCGGCTTCCGGCGCCGCCTGCGCGTCGCCGCGCACCTGCTCGCCGCCCTCCTCCTGCTCGGCCTCCTCTGGGCCGCGATCCGCGCCCTCCCGGCCGGCCGCCCCGCGG
This sequence comes from Bacillota bacterium, assembly GCA_023511835.1. Lineage (NCBI taxonomy): Bacteria > Bacillati > Bacillota > Bacillota bacterium. Next base: position 3,778 of record JAIMAT010000081.1, read on the forward strand.
GCGAGGCGCGGTCGCCCCTGGACCGGCCCTTCCGCACCGTCCGGCCCGGCGTCACCCTGGCTGACCGCGACGTGGGCGGCTGGACCGAGGGCGAGCTCCGCTCCTGGCTCGGCCGGCTGGCCGCCCAGCTGCACAGCCCGCCGGTCGACGCCCGCATCGACCCCGCCACTCGGGGGCGCGTCCCGGGCCTGGCGGGCCTCCGCCTGGACGTGGCCGCCACCCTCCAGGCCGCCCTCTCCGCGCCGGAGGGCGCGCGCATCGAGCCCGTCTACCGGCTCGTGCCGCCCCGCGTCCGCCTCGCGGACCTGCCGCCCGCCCCCGTCTACCAGGGCAACCCCGAGCGCCGGGCGGTCGCCCTGCTGGTCAACGTCGCCTGGGGGGAGGAGTACCTCCCCTCGATGCTGGAGGCGCTCTCCAAGGCGGGCGTCCGCGCCAGCTTCTTTCTCGTGGGCAGCTGGGCGGAGAGCCACGCGCGCCAGGCGCGGGCCATCGCCGAGGCGGGGCAGGAGATCGACTCGCACGGCTGGCAGACGGTGGAGTACGAGCACTTGAGCGAGGCCGAGGTGGCGCGGCAGGTGGTCCAGGCCGACCGCGTCATCGAGGCGGTGACGGGCCGCCGGCCGCTCTTCTTCAGCCCCCACCGCGGCGTCGTCACCCGGGCCGTCCTGGACCAGGCGCTGGCGGCGGGCCACCAGGTGATCCTCTGGTCGGTGGACACCGTCGACTGGCAGCATCCCTCGCCCCAGGTGATCCTCAAGCGGGTGGAGGCGAAGCTCCACCCCGGAGCGCTGATCCTGATGCACCCCACCGCCGAGACCGCGCGCGCCCTGCCCGAACTGATCCGCCTCGTGGAGGCGCGCGGCTACCAGATCCTCCCCCTGGCCGCCCTGCTCTCGGAGGACCCGCTGGCGCGCGTCAGGTAGAATCGGGGCGACACCTGGCGCGGGGAGGACGGATGGTGAGCGGGTTCGAGCTCCGCACGGCACTCTCGCCGCTGGCCGCACTGGCGGCCGCCTTCGCCTGGGGCGCGCTGCCCCTGGGCTACGCCCTCGCCCGGCTGCTCGGGCGCGTGGACGTCCGCTGGCTGAGTCCCTACAACCTCGGCCTGGGAACCGTGCGCCGCAGGCTGGGCCCCGTCTGGCCGGCGGTGCTGGTGGCGCCCGACCTGGTCAAGGCCGCCCTGGCGGTCTGGGCCGCCGCCCGCCTGGCGGGGCCGCCGGCGGCCGAGTGGGCCGCCCTGGGCGCGGTCGCCGGCCATCTCTACTCGCCCGGCTTCCTCTGGCCGGACGGCTGGCCGCCGCGCAGCCGCGGCACCGCGGCCGCGGCCGGAGCCTGGCTGGGCCTGGGCCTGGCCGGCGTGGCGGCTCCCGGGCGGCTCCTCCTGCCCTTCGCCGCGGCCGCGGCGGTGCTCCTTCTTCCGCGCGCGCTGGGCGGCCGCTGGGGCTGGCCCTCGCTGGCCGCGGCGGCGGGCGCCGCCTCCATGCCGGCGGTGCTGGCGGGGCGGGCCGCGGAGCCGCTCCCGGTGCTGGTGCTGGCCGCACTCCTCCTCTGGCGCCAGAAGGAGCACCTGGCGCGCATCGTCGACGGCGTGGAACCCCGCCTGGGCGAGCGGCGGCCACTGCCGGAGACGGACGCGGACGAGGTGGCCTGCGCCTTCCTGATCCATCCCATGACGCCGGAGGATTGGTGGCAGTCGCGCCGCTTCGGATGGCTGGCGACGCTCGCCCGCCGCCGCCTCCTGCCCCAGGGCCTGCTCGAGCGGCTGGCGCTCCGGATGCGGCCCATGCAGGTCGACGAGATCGCGGGGGTGGTGACGCGCGGCGGCAGGCGGGCCCGGGTCTACCTGCTGGGCGTGCCCATGCTGCCCGGCCAGATCAAGCGCCACGAGCGCGTGGCGGTGCTGCGCGCGCGCCAGGCGGCGCGGCTGGCGCGGGAGCTGGGCGCCTCCGTCCTGGGGCTGGGCGCCTACTGGTCGGTGGTGGGGGAGAAAGGCTCGGCCGTCCAGGCCGAGTCGCCGCTGCCGGTGACCAACGGCGGCGCCTACACCGCCGGCGCCGTGGCGGAGGCGGTGCCGCGCATCATGGCCCGCCTGCGCGCCCGCGGCCTGGAGCCGGGGCGGGTGACGGCGGCGGTGGTGGGCGCCAACGGCGTGGTCGGCTTCGGCATCGCCCGCGCCATCGCCGGCCAGGTGGGCCGCCTGCTCATGCTGGGGACGCGGGCGGAGCGCCTGGAGCGCTCCGCCTCCACCATCCGGCGCCACTTCCCGGGCCTGGAGGTGACGGCCTCCACCGACCTGGGCCTCCTGCGCGAGGCGGACGTGATCTTCACCGCCACCTCGCAGGTGGAGCCGGTGGTCCTTCCCGAGCACGTGCGGCCGGGGACGCTTCTCTACGACGTCGGCCGGCCGGCGGACGTCCACCCGGCGGTGGCCCGGATCCCCGGCGTGGAGGTGGTCCCCGGCGGTGTGGTCGCGCTTCCCGGCGAGGCCCGCTTCCGCCTGGAGCTGGGCTACGGCCCGGGGCTGGTGCCCGCCTGCCTGGCCGAGACGCTTCTCATCGCCCTGGACGGGGCCTTCGACCGCTGCACGCTGGGCGGCCCGGCGCGGGCCGAGAATGTCCGCTACTTCGTCGAGCGGGCGCGCAGCCTGGGCTTCCGCGTGGTGACCGAGGCGCCCGCCGGCGGCCCGGCGGCCCGGGGGGTGGCGTCGTGATCTACGCGGGTGTCGACGGCGGCGCCTCGCGCACGCGGGTGCTGGCGCTGGACGGTGCGAGCGGCCGGCTCCTGCGCGCGGAGGGCGAGGGCTCCAGCCCCGAGGTCTGGGGCGAGGAGCGGGCGGCGGCGGTCCTGCTCCGGCTCCTGGAGCGCGCAGTCCAGCCGCTGGCGGGGGGCTGGCCGCCGGTCGGCCCGGTCCGTGCCGTCGTCGCCCTGGCCGGCCTGGACACCGAGGCCGACTTCGCCCGCGCGGGGGAGCTGTTGCCCGGGCTGCTGCCGGGCTGGCAGGTCACGCCGGTCAACGACCTCCGGGCGGCCCTGGAGGCGGGCGCGCCAGACCCTGGCGCGGCGGTGGCTGTGGTGGCCGGGACGGGCGCCAACGCGGGCGCCCGCGACGCCCGCGGTCGCTTCCTCCGGCTGCGCGGCAAGGGCTTCGAGCAGGGCAACTACGGCGGAGGGATCGACTTGGCGCGCGCCGCCCTCCACGCCGCCTTCCGCTCCGAGGAGGGCTCCGGGCCGCGCACTCGCCTTCAGGAAGCGATCCTGACGCTGGCGGGCGCCCGCGACTACGACGAACTGGCCTTCCGGATCGGAGGCGGCCAGGCGGCGCCTTCCTCCGAACTCCTCTCCCTGGTGGGGGCGGTGCCGCCGCTGGTGGTCCGCCTGGCCGGCGAGGGAGACGCGGTGGCGCAGGAGCTGCTCCTGGAGATGGGCAGGAAGCTGGCCGGCTCCGCCCGCGCCGCCGCGCTCGCCGCCGGGCTCTCCGCCCCCGCCGGCGGTCCGGCGCTGCCGGTGGTCCTGGCCGGCGGCCTTTTCCGCCCGGAGAACCCCTGGCTGGAGGACGCCCTGCGCCTCGAGCTCCACCGCTCGCTGCCGGCCGCCGACTGCCGCCGGAGCCCGCGCGAACCCGTCCGCGGCGCTCTTCTCCTGGCCGTGCGCGGCGACCCGTCGCTGGCGGCCGACGCCCTCCGGCGCCTGGAGGAGCGGGCGCTGGAGGGCGAGGCCGAGCGGGCGCCCGCCGGCTAGCCCGGCGTCCCGCCCTCCCAGTCGCTGCCGTCGCGCAGCGGGCGGAGCTCCCGCCGCCACTCCTCCTCCAGGGCGCGCTGCAGGCGGCGGTTGAGGCGCTTGGCCTCCTCCAGCTCCTCCGCCAGGTTGAGCGCCGCCAGCACCGCCACCTGGAGCGCGGAGAGGTGCGGGTTGCGGGCGGCGATCTCCCGCATCCTGCGATCGGTCTCGGCGGCCAGCCGCTCCAGCTCCTCCCGCGGCACCTCGCCGCGCAGGAGGAAGGGCCGGTCCAGGATCTTCACCTCGAGGCGCTCCATCTCCGCCATCCCCTCACCGCGCCCCCCTCCCCCCGCCGGGAAGACCGGCCGGCCGCTGCTCCGCCGCCTCCAGCCAGCGTGCGTAGGCCTCCTCCAGCTCGGCGAGCAGCGCCTCGTACCGCTCGCCCAGGCGGCGGAGCTCCTCCCGCTCCGCCGGCGGCGAGGCCAGGATCTCCTCGAGCCGGCTCCGCTCCCCCTCCAGCTCCTCGATGCGCGCCTCCAGCGCGGCCAGCTCCTCCCGGCGCCGGCGGGCGACGGCGGCCCCCTCGCACCCCGCCCCACCGCCCCGGGGAGCGCCGCGCCGGACGTCCGCCGGCGCGCCCTCCGCGCCGCCGGGGGCCGCGCCCTCGCCGGAGCCCGCGCCGGCCCAGAGCCAGGGAAGCCGCCCGCCCTCCAGGAGCGCCACGCCCTCCGGCGCCTCCGCGATCCGCCCGCCCGCCACCACCCAGAGCCTCTGCGCCGCCCGGCGCAGGAAGTAGCGGTCGTGGCCGACCACCACCACGGCCGCCGGTACCTCGACCAGCGCCCGCTCCAGCGCCTCCCGCGTCTCCAGGTCCAGGTGGTTGGTGGGCTCGTCCAGCAGCAGCAGGTCGCACGGCTCCATCAGCGCCAGCAGCAGCGCCAGCCGGGCGCGTTCGCCCCCGGAGAGCCCGTCCAGCGGGCGCATCGCCGCCTCGCCCGGCCAGCCGAAGCGGGCGAGCCAGCGGTGGGCGGCCTCCCGGTCGAGCGGCCGCAGGCGGACCAGCGCCTCCAGCAGAGGCGTCTCGCCGGGAAGGGCGGCCAGCTCCTCCGGCCAGCTGCCCTGCGGAAGCCAGGTGGTGCGCAAGCCCGGCCCCGTCAGCAGGCGGCCCTCCAGCGGCGCCAGCGCCCCGGCCAGCGTGGCCAGGAGCGTACTCTTGCCCGCCCCGTTGGGCCCCACCACCGCCACCCGCTCGCCCACGCGCACCTCGGCGGAGAAGGGACCCGCCCGGTGGCCGCCGCGGCCGACGACGAGGCGGTCGAGGCGGAGCGCCAGCGCCCCGCCGACGGAGAGGCGGCCGGCCGCCGCCGCCAGCCTCGGTGCGGCCGCC
>JAIMAT010000082.1 GCA_023511835.1 Bacillota bacterium
GGGCGCGCGCCGCGGTGGCGTCGCGGGAGCCGTCGTCCACCACCAGCAGCTCGCGGAAGCCGGCCCGCCGGAGGGCGCGGACGGTGGCGCCGATCCGGTCTGCTTCCTGGTAGGCGGGGATGACGACGGCGGCCCGCTCCACCAGCGACGGGAGCGACGGGCTCATCCCCCGCTTCCCCCCTGCGCGGGCGCGGCAGGCGAGACGGGGGGCGCGACCAGCGCCGGGTAGGGCGCCTGCGTGCCCGGCTTGGTGCCGTAGGAGCCGCTGGCCAGGCCGCCGAGCAGGTAGACGGCGCTCACCTGGCCCGCCACGTGGTCGATGTCGTCGACGCTGGAGACGCCCTGCGTCCGGGCCAGCGGCGTCACCACCGACGGCTGGAGCGTCGAGGGCTCGGCGGCCACCGCGCGCACCCCGTTCTGGCGCAGGGCGGCCAGCAGGCCGCCGGCCAGGTCGGCCGCCTGGCGCGAGGAGAAGCCGTCCAGCCCCACCAGGACCAGCGCGGCGTCGTAGGGACCGGGCTGGAAGACGCTGGCGCGGAGGAGCCCTTCCTCGATGGCGAGGCGCGCGAAGAGCGGTCCGTCGACGCGGCCGCCCCCGGGTCCCGGCGCCTGGAGCGGCGTGCCCAGCTGCGCCACCAGGGCCTGCACCGCCGCCTGCTCTAGCCCCTGCCGGTCGTCGGCCGGGAGGCCGAGGGCGGCCGACCAGGCCTCCCAGTCGCTGGATCGCGGCGGCTCGAGGGGGCCCAGGAAGGTGGCCACCAGCGTCACCTGGGCGCCGGCCTGCTCCAGCAGCGAGCGGACGGCGCTCTCCTCGTCCGGCGAGCCCAGGTCGAAGAGGGCGACGCGCAGGCCCTGGAGCCGCCCGCCCACCAGCAGGTCGAGGAGCTCGCCGTGCGCCTGCTGCTCCTGGGCCAGCGACTGGCTCAGCTGCTGCACGCGGCCGGCGAGGCTTTCGTTCTCGCCGCGCAGGCGGTCGTACTGGCTCTCCAGGCGGGTGATCAGCCCCTGCTGCGTCTGCGTGACGGGCTGGCGGTCGGCCAGCGAGAGGCCCAGGAGGAGACCGATCCCCAGCGCCAGGAAGACGGCCACCAGGGAGATGACGTGTGTGCGCAGATCGATCAAGGCGGAGCCTCCCGCAGCGGCGAGGACCGCGTCCGCGCGCTCAGAATCCTGCGGCCACGCGCAGGTTCAACCACCACAAGAGCAGGAGCGACCGCAGGGGCGGGGAGATGCCGAAGATGACGGCCAGCGGCAGGAGGCCGGCCAGCACCAGCTGCCAGAGGCCGGTGTAGCGGCGCGGCGGGCGGTAGAGCTGGCTGAGGCCCTTGGCGTCCACCAGCCGGTCGGCCGCCTTGAGCCGCGCCAGCAGCGTGCTGGCCATACCCTTTCGGCCCTTCTCCAGGAAGTCGATCATCCCCGTGTGGCTGCCCACCGCCACGATGAGCGAGGCGCCCGCCTCGTAGGCCATGAGCAGGGCCACGTCCTCGCTGGTGCCGCGCGAGCGGACGACGTGGGCGTCCAGCCCGAGGCTCCGCACGCGCTCCAGACCGGGCGAGCGGCCGTCGGGATAGGCGTGCACCACCCGCTCCGCCGCCCGGCGCAGGGTCTCGTCCTCCACGCTGTCCATGTCGCCGACCACCAGGTCCGGCAGGAGGCCGAACTCGCGCAGGGCGTCGGCGCCGCCGTCGACGCCGATCAGCACCGGCCGCTCGTGGCGGATGTAGGCCAGGCAGGCCTCCAGGTCCTCTTTGAAGTGCGGGCCGCGCGCCACCACCAGCGCGGGCCGCCCCCGCAGGCGGGTCTGCAGGGGCGGTACGGGAAACGGTTCGAGGATCAGCTCCTTCTCGTGTTGGGCGTAGCTGAGGGTGTTCTCCAAGAAGGCGCTCCACTCATCGCGCAGGTGGCGGTAGGAGCGCTCGATCTCCCGGTGCACCAGCTCGCGGTCGACGATCCGGCCCTCGGCCAGCAGCCGTCCGCCGGCGAAGAGGCGTCCGTCCACCACCTCGACGCTCTCGCCCTCGTGCAGCGCCTCCATCACCGACGGGCCGAGCGAGTCGACCACCGGCACGCCCTGTTCCACCAGGAGCGGCGTTCCCCGCGCGGGGAAGCCTCCCGAGAAAGAGGGGCTGGCGTTGAGGACGGCGCGCACGCCACGGTCCAGCAGGCTCCGGGCGGCCACCTCGTCCAGGTCGCAATGGTCGATGACGGCGATCTCGCCCCTGCGAAGCCTGCGGGCCAAGTCCTTGGTCCTGCGGTCCACCCGGATCCTGCCGGCGACGTGCATGGCCGGTCTTTCACCCCGCTCCACGCTCACAATTATAGGACACGTGAAGACGGGCACCGTTCCGCTCCGGAGGCTCGACCGCGGGGCCGCCGCCTCCTGCCGCCCCGCTCCGGACGGTTAGCCGGCGCGGCTCTCCAGGCGGAGGCGGTCGGCCAGCATGGCGATGAACTCGGAGTTGGTCGGCTTGCCGCGTTCGGACCGGATGGTGTACCCGAAGATGCGCTGGGCCGCCTCGGCGTTGCCCCGGGTCCAGGCCACCTCGATGGCGTGGCGGATGGCCCGCTCCACGCGGCTGGGGGTGGTGTCGAAACGCTTGGCGATGGCCGGGTAGAGCTCCTTGGTGACGCCGCCCAGCATCTCCACGTGGTCGACGATCATCAGGATGGCCTCGCGCAGATAGTGGTAGCCCTTGATGTGGGCGGGGATGCCCATCTCGTGCAGCAGGTTGGAGACCTCGATGTCGAGATGGCGGTCGGTGAGCGCGGGCGAGGCGGGAACGATCTCGTCGCGGACCAGCTGGCGGACCCGCTTGGCCAGGATGTCGAGCGTGAACGGCTTCAGGATCAGGTAGTCGGCGCCCAGTGCCACCGCCCGCTGCGAGATGTTCTCCTGGCCGAAGGCGGTGAGCAGCACCACCTTGGGGCGGCGGCTGCCCGCGGGCCTGGCGTTGAGCGCCTCGAGCACGCCGATGCCGTCGAGCCTGGGCATGATCACGTCCAGGATGACCACGTCCGGCTCCTCGCGCTCGATCAGCTCCAGGATCTCCTCGCCGTTGTTGGCCACGCCGCAGAGGCGGAAGTCGGGCTGCGACTCGATGAACTCGGCCAGCAGGTCGCAGAAGTCGGCGTTGTCGTCCGCGATGCAGATCGTGGTCGCGGAAGAGAGACGGGAGAGTGACGCCACCCCGTTTGGACCCCCTCGTGGATGAGTCGAAGGCGCCGGTGCGCTTTCGCATAGGAATGCGCGTCCGACGGGCCGTACCCTTCCGCGGGTCGGCCGGGGATCGATCGCAAATCTCGTCAGCCTTCGCGGCCCCGCGGGGCGGCCGCCGCGGCCCGCGGAGGCGAGGGGACGGGGGCGGCGGCCGCGGCCGCGCTCCGGCGCCGTCCCCGCCTCTCAGGAAGCCATCGAGCGTTCCGCGCCCCCCTGTAGCAGGCCTCCCTGCTCCAGCATCCACTGGGCGAAGACCCCGTAGCCCCGCGTGGGGTCGTGGATGAAGACGTGGGTCACCGCGCCCACCAGCCGTCCGTCCTGGAGGACGGGCGAGCCGCTCATCCCCTGCACGATCCCCCCCGTCGCATGGAGCAGCCGAGGATCGGTCACCCGGAGGATGAAGGAGCGCGCGCTGGGCTGGTCGGAATGGATGACGCGCTCGATCTCCACCCGGAAGGCCTCGGGCCGCAACCCCTGGACCACCGTGATCATCTCCGCCGGGCCCGGGTGGACCTGGTCCTCCCAGGCCACGGGCACCGCCGGCTTGGCCGGCGGCCGCCCCGCCAGCCGGCCGAAGACGCCGAAAGCGGTGTTCGCCCGGATGGTGGCCAGCGGGTGCTGCACGTTGAGAAAGACGCCCACCTTCTCCCCCGGCTGGCCCTGCCGGCTCGGCTGGACCCCCGAGACCAGGGCGGTGACGAACTTGCCGTCCCGCATGGGGTACGGGTCGCCGTGCTCATCGCTGACCCGGTGCCCGAGCGCCGCCACCGTCCGCGTCGCAGGGTCATAGAAGGTGACCGTGCCCACGCCGGCGGCGCTGTCCCGCACCCAGACGCCGAGCCGGTACTGGCCGTCGATCTTCCTCGGGCGCGCCTCGAGGGTGAGGACGGCCGGCCCGCGCTGCACCTGGAGGCGGAGGGGACGACCGCTCCGTCCGGCCGCCTGGACGGCCTGGACCAGTGCGTCGATGCCTTCCAGCCGCCTCCCGTCGGCCGCCAGGAGGACGTCGCCGGGGCGGAGACCGGCGGCACGGGCCGGGGAGTCCGCCCCCGAGGCGAGCGACTGGACGACGGCACCCCGGGCCCGGAGCATCACCCCCACCGACTCGCCGCCCGGCACCACCTCCACCGGGGGCATGACGTGGACGGTCACCGGGCGGCTGGCTGCCTGAAACCACGGCAGAAGGGGCAACCTTGCCGTGTAGCGGCCGGGTACGCCGGCGTCGATGCGGCCTTCCAGCGGTGCCAGGAGGGTGAGGCGACTGCCCTCGCCGGTCCAGATGGCGGACGGGAAGGAGGCCCAGCGCAGGAGCTGCGGCGTCCCGCCCGCCAGGAGGAGGAGTCCGGCGAGGAAGGCGGCGTAGAGCGCCCGCTTCGCGGGTCGTCTCATGGCGCTCACGCTCCCCGCTGACGGGACGAACGGTGCGCGAAGGCGCCGCTCGCCCGTCGCGGGTTAGACTGTCCGGGCCGATCGCGGGCTTATGTGGCGGTTCTTTCGTACGGTAGAAGTCTTCGTCTGCGGGGAGGGGACGGAGCCAAGGAAGGTTCTGGAAGCGACGACCACGCTCGTTCGTCGGTCAGGCGCCCAGCGCCTGCTCCTTCCAGAGGCTGGCCTGGCGGAGCAGATGGCGAGCGTGCTCCAGCGAGGAGGTGCGGGCCGGATCGCCGGCCAGCATGCGCGCGATCTCTCGCACCCTCTCCTCGCCCTCCAGGCGCCGGACGCGGGTGCGGGTGCGCAGCGCCGGGCCGCCCGCCTCCGCGTGGCCGGCCTCCCCGCCGTCGGCCGGCTCGACCAGCTTTTCGACGTAGAAGTGGACGTCGGCCAGGGCCGCCACGGAGGCGAGGTGGGTGACGCAGACCACCTGGCGGCTCCGCCCCAGCCGCGCCAGCCGCTCGCCCACCGCCCGGCCGGCCTCGCCGCCGACGCCGGCGTCCACCTCGTCGAAGACGAGCGTCTCGCGATCGTCGGCCTCGGCCAGCACCGTCTCCAGCGCCAGAAGGATGCGCGAGAGCTCCCCGCCCGAGGCCACCTCGGCCAGCGGCGCCGCCTTCTCGCCCGGGTTGACGGCCAGGACGAACTCCACCTCGTCGACGCCGCCGGGGTGGAAGGCGAAGCGCCCGCCCTCCAGCGGCAGGCCCTCGGGGTCCGCACGGCGCTCCAGGGCCACCTGGAAGCGGGCGTAGGGCATGCCCAGCGCCGCCAGCTCCTCCGGGAGCCGATCCTCCAGACGCCGGGCCGCCTCGCGGCGGAGGCGGGAGAGCTCGGCGGCGACGGCGGCCGCCTCCTCTTCCAGGGCCGCCGCCCGGCGGCGGAGCGCGTCGGCGTCGTAGCTGGCCTGCTCCAGGCTCTCCAGCTCGCGGCGGGCGCGCTCGCCGTAGTCGAGGATGGCCGCCGTGCCGCCGCCGTACTTCCTGCCGAGCTGCCGCAGGAGCATCAGCCGTTCCTCCGCAGCCTCCAGCGCACCGGGCTCGACGTCGAGGCGGTCGGCGTAGCGGCGCAGGAGGCTGGCCGCCTCGCCGGCCAGGGCGGCGGCCTCCTCCAGCATGGAGGCCGGCTGGGCGAGGCCGTCGTCCCAGCGGGCCAGCTCGCCCAGCTCGCGCGCTGCGGCGCCCAGCTGGACGAGGACGGCGGGCGGCTCCTCGGACTCCTGCAGGGCCTGGAGCCAGCGCTCGGCGCCCTCGCGCAGGCGTTCCAGGTGGCGCAGCCGCCCCACCTCCCGCTCCAGCGCCTCCTCCTCGCCGGGGCGGAGGCGGGCGGCCTCGATCTCCCGCACCTGGAAGCGGAGGAGATCGAGACGCGAGAGGCGCTCCCGCTCCAGGACGTCCGCCTCGGCCAGTTGGGAACGGACCTCCCGCAGGCGCGTGGCGAGGTCGCGGAAGCGGCGGCGCGCCTCCAGCAGGGCGGGACCGCCGAAGCGGTCGAGGAGCTCGCGCTGGCGGGAGGGGACGAGCAGTTCGGAGGTCTCCCGCTGGCCGTGGACCGCCAGCCAGCGGGCCGCCGCCTGGCGCAGCGTCGCCACCGTCACCGGGCGGTCGTCGATGCGCGCGCTGGAGCGGCCGCTGGCGCTCACCTCGCGCACCAGGAGCCGCTCCTCCCCCTCCGGCGAGGGCGGCTCGAGCCAGGCGGCGACGCGCGCCCGCGCGGCGCCGGCGCGGACCAGCTCGGGGCTGGCGCGGCCGCCCAGCAGCAGGCTGAGCGCGTCCACCAGGATGGACTTGCCGGCGCCGGTCTCGCCGGTCAGCACGTGGAAGCCCCGTCCGAACTCCAGCTCCTCGACCTCGATCAGGGCCAGGTCCCGGATCTCCAGGGCACGCAGCACCTCGACGCCTCCCCGCGCTCAGGAGCCGGAGGTCAGCTCCGCCAGGCGGGCGAGGAAGCGGCCCGCCGCCTCCGGCGGCTTGATCACCACGAAGACGGTCCGCTCGCCGGCCAGCGTGCCCAGCACCTCCTCGAAGTGGAGGATGTCGATGGCCTCGGCGACGCTGGCGGCGGTGGCGGGAAGCGTCTGGATGACCACCAGGTTGAGACTGGAATCATATCCCAGGATGCTCTCCCGGCAGATCCGTTTCAACTGGTCGACGCGGGCCGGATTGGGCGTCTCGGGGGGCGGCGCGTACCGGTAGCGGCCGTCGCCGGTGGCGATCTTGACCAGCTGAAGCTCGCGGATGTCGCGGGAGACCGTGGCCTGGGTGACGGGGAAGCCTTCCCCCGCCAGGAGTTCGGCCAGCTCCTCCTGCGTGGCGACGACCCGGCTCTGGACGAGCTCCAGGATCCTGCGCTGGCGCTCCGCCTTGCTGGTCAACCTCACCCCTCCCCCGGGGAGCGCAGTTCGGGACGTCCGGCCGCGGGGGGCTCGAGCCCCTCCATGCGCCGGAGGCCGTGGCGGATCGCGGCCACCGGGTGGTAGGCGGGCGGCCGCAGGAAGCGGATCTCCCGCGTGGAGAGGCGGACGCGCACCGCCTCGCCGGGCGGCACCTCGCGATGCCTCTGCCCGTCCAGCACCACCACCACGTCGTCGGCGCCCGGCGTCCTCACCTCCACCTCGCGTGTGGGGGCGACCACCGCCGGGCGCGGCAGCGCGGCGTGGGGCGCCACCGGACAGGCCAGGATGGCGGGGAGCGCCGGGTCGACCACCGGGCCTCCGACGGCGTAGGCGTAGGCCGTGGAACCGGTGGGCGTGGCTGTGATCAGCCCGTCCCCGCGGTAGCGGTAGAGCAGCTGCCCGTCCACGCGCAGTTCCACGTCCAGCGTCCGGCCGGAGCGCCGGCGGGCGACCAGGGCGTCGTTCAGCACCAGCGGCGGCGTCTCCTGCCGGCCGCCGACGCGCACCTCCAGGAGGCGGCGGCGGTCCTCCACCCAACCCTCGGCGGCGAGGAGGGGGAGCCAGGTCGCCTCCCCCTCCTCCCCGTCCCGGCCGAGCGCGGCCGAGGCGAGGAAGCCCAGATGGCCCAGGTTGACGGGCAGTACGGGGACGCCGGCCAGCGCCAGCCGCTCCGCCCACTGCAGGACCGTTCCGTCCCCGCCCAGCACGACCAGGCGGTCGAAGCCGGCCAGCGGCTCGGGCGCCTCCAGGCTCATCCGGGTCACCTGCCAGCCCTGCCGCCGGGCCGCGGCGGCCAGCGCCTCCGCGGCCCGGGCGGCGGCCGGCTTGGCGGGGTTGAAGATAACGCCCAGCCGCATCGACCGCTCTCCGGAGGCGGTCAGAGCCGCTCCACCACGGCCTGGGCGAAGCCGGAGGTGGAGACCTCGCGCGCTCCCTCCAGGTTCCGGGCCAGGTCGTAGGTGACGATCCGCTCGGAGATGGTCCGTTCCATCGCTTCCTGGATCAGGCGGCTCACCTCGGTCCAGCCGATCTGTTCGAAGAGCATGCAGCCGGAGAGGATGACCGAGCCGGGATTGACCTTGTCCTGGTTGGCGTACTTGGGCGCCGTCCCGTGGGTGGCCTCGAAGACCGCGTACTCGTCGCCGATGTTGGCCCCCGGCGCCATGCCGATACCGCCCACCTGGGCGGCCAGGGCGTCGGAGAGGTAGTCGCCGTTCAGGTTGGGCGTGGCGATCACGTCGTACTCCGCGGGGCGGAGGAGCGCCTGCTGGAACATGTTGTCGGCGATGCGGTCCTTGATCACCAGGCGGCCGGCGGCCTCCTCCTCGCCCAGGCGGTCCTCGCGGACCACCCGGCCGGCGAACTCCTCCTCCGCCAGCTCGTAACCCCAGTCGCGGAAGGCGCCCTCGGTGAACTTCATGATGTTCCCTTTATGGACCAGGGTGACCGACTTCCTGCCGTGCTCCAGCGCCCAGGCGATGGCCTTGCGCACCAGGC
>JAIMAT010000083.1 GCA_023511835.1 Bacillota bacterium
GCCGCCTCCATGGCGAGGAACTGCTGGGTGAGCGTCTGCTGCTCCAGGTCGAGCCGGCTCTGGAAGGCGGTGATCTGGTCGGAGATCTGGCGGATCTGGTCGCTGAGCGACTGCTCGATGGAGGGGATGACGCCGCTCACCCCGCCGAGGGCGTTGCCGGCCATGCTGTCCACGTAGCGGCTCAGCTGGTCGACGACGCCCGTGCCGCTGCCGTTGGTGAGGAGCGCCAGCACCGCCTGGGGGTTGGCCTGGAGGGCGGCGCTCAGCTTGGCGGAGTCGGTGACGGCCAGCTGGTTGTCCGTGCCGCTGGTGCCGATGCCGATGTCGGCCAGGCTCTGGTAGGTCGTCGCGCCGGCGACGGCGGAGGTGACGATCTGGCGGAGCCGGAAGGCCATCCCCTGCGCCGCCAGATCGTTGGCCAGGGGCCCGTCGTCGGCGGTGGTGCTGGGATCGCCCAGGGTGGTCTCCTTCTGGAGGAGTCCCACCAGCTTGTTGTACTCGCTGACGAAGGCGTTGACCGCGTCGGTGAAGGGCTGCTGGTTGGCCGAGACCGTGATGGTGGCCGTGCCGACGCCGGTCAGCGTCATGGTCAGGCCGCTGAGGGCGCCGGTCAGCGTGACGGTGTTGGTGTGGCTGGTCTGCGGGTAGCCCGCGTTCTGGCCCTGGACGACGAAGCTGGCGTCGCCGCCGTAGACCGCGGGGGCTCCCGCCGTGAACCCGAGATCGGCGGCCAGGGCGCCGGTGTCCGCGGTGAGCGCCAGCGAGGCTTGGCTGCCGGTGGCAGAGCCGACCAGCTGCATATACCCGTTGGGGCCCAGCGTCAGCTGGACGGCGCCGCCCGTGCGGGTCGCCACCGCCTCGGCCACCTGGGCCAGCGTCTGGTTGGGGTCGTAGCCGACGCTGACCGTGGTGCTGTTGCCGCTGCTGTCGGTGTAGACGATGGTCCACGCGCCCGAGGAAGTGATCCCGAACTGGTTCTGCAGCGTGTCGTTGGGGTTGACCTTGGAGACGTTCACGTTGCCGGTGATCACCGGCCCCGTGGCCAGCGCCTTGACCTGGACGGCGTAGCTCCCCGGCGTCGCGCCGTTCGTCCCGGAGACGGCGAGGACGCCCGTGTCGCTGGAGCTGGCGGTCACCGCGCTGAAGAGCGTGCTCTGGGTGAGCGCCTGGGCGGCCGACTCGAAGGCCTGGAGCTCGCTCTGGATGGTCGACCAGGCGCTCGAGGCGGCCTGGAGCGCGCCCTGCTGCTGCTGCATCTGGGTGATCGGCTGGCTGTCCAGCTGGATCAGCTGCTGGACGATGGACTGCCAGTCGATGCCCGAGCCCAGGCCCGTGAACTGGACCGGCGGGGTGCTGCTCACGCTCCCGACCTCCCCGGGACCCGCATCCTCGCAGGAAGGGGCCCGTCTCGGCCTCTCCTTCGAACGCCGGCGGCGCCGCTTGAGGGGGAACCGGGGCGGCCCCTCCCCCGTCTTGCCGCGAGGGACGGGCTTGGAAGGAGGTGGAGCCGATGGCGGGACGAGAGGAGGCGACGGGCGGCAGGCCGCCCGAGGTGACGGCGGCGCTGCGGCGGCTGCGCGACGCCGGCGGCAGGGCGGAGGCGGCGCGGCGGAACCTGGAGGATCTCCTCGCCGGGCGCTGGGACGGCAAGCGCTGGACCTGGCTGGCCAAGCGTGACGGCGTCCCGCACCTCTACCGGCTGACGCCCTTCACCCGGGTGCTGGCCGCCTGGATGGGCGAGGAGCCGCCGGCGCCGCCGACACCGGAGGAGCTGGAGGCCGAGCTGGAGCGCTGCCGCTGGGAGCGGCTGCGGCTCCAGGCGGAGACGCGCGCCCTCCTCGAGAGCTGGTGGAGGAAGCGCTACCCGGGCCTTCACCCCGGCGGGGCGGCGGAGGAGGGGCGGGCCCCCGGCGGCTGAGGGCGGCGGCTGGCCACCGCCTGCGGCGCGCGGGGCGGGCCGCGGACCCGGGGGCGGGCCGGTCATCCCGGCCCGCCCCCGTCGCTGCGGCTCAGAGGTCGTACTGCGCCCGCACCAGCTCGAGGATCCCCTTCTTCTCCAGCAGGCGGAAGGGGACGCGCAGGGTGAGCTGGACGGCGCCCGGCAGGCGGGCGATCTCCACGCCGCCGGTGACGGTGGCCCGGTTCCGCACCTCCGCCTCGCTGACGCCCAGGAAGCGCGCCGCCCTCCGGATGGCGTTCTCGGTGGCGCGGTTGAGGTCGACGCCGGTGCCGATGAACTGGAGCGGCGCCGCCTCCAGCTCGGGGGTGACGCCGATGCGCTCGCCCAGGGCGCGGGCGGCGGCCGCTTCCTCGGGCGTGAAGGGGCGGGCGATGGGCGGCAGGTCCTCGGGCCTCGGCAGGAGGATGGGCCCCTCCAGCTCCAGGCCGGGGAGGAGGTCGACGCGGACGGTGACGTCGGCGGTGACGTCGATGGAGTGGAGCGCCAGCTCGCCGCGGCCCATCACCGAGTGGGCGTCGCCCATGTAGACGCCGGCGCCCTCCACCTTGACGGGGCAGAGGAGGACGGCGCCCTCGCGCACGTCGCGGCAGTCGAGGTGGGCGTCGGTGCGGTGCGCCTCCAGCTGCTCCTGGGTGAGCGCGTAGGGGTGGTGGGCGCCGACGAGGCTCGCGCCGAAGTCGCCGGCGTTGTGCGAGTCGGGCATGTCGACGGAGGGCATGGTGCCGATGTTGCCCACGTTGGGGATGACGCGGGCGACCATGCCGCTCAGCGTGTGGGGCGCGTAGAGGACGATGGGGTTCTGCTCGCTGGCCTCGGGGAGGGCCGCTTCCTCGCGCGCGCGGGCGGCGAAGCGGCGGGCGTTGGCCTCGTCGACGGCCAGCGAGACAGTGTAGGCGTCGTCGTAGGTGACGGTGTAGCCCTCCTCGAAGTGGAAGGCGCTGGCCTCGGCGCCGCAGCGGGCGCAGCGGACCGCCTCCTCGCCCACGCCCTCGACGCGGCTCTCGGGCCAGGGCGCGCCGCAGTTGGGGCAGCGCTTGTCGACGAAAGGGTCGTCGCCGAAGGCCTTGGGGTTGAGCGTCATGGTGCCGGTGGCGGCCGCGTGGGAGAGGACGCGCAGCCGCTCGATGGTGATGGCGACGGCGTCGCCGGGGCGCGCGCCCTCGACGTAGACCGGCTGGGTCACCTCGTGGCCGCCCTTGAAGTGCGGCGTGATCATGGGCCCCCAGCAGCCGGGCGGGGTGACGGCCCGGATGCGGCCGCCGCTGGGGATCCGCCCGAAGAAGCCGGCGCCGGGACCGATGAGGCCGCCGGTGTAGCGCGTCACCTGGATCTGGGGGACTTCCTCCACCCGCGTCGCCATGCGGAACCACCTCCTCGGGCGCCGTGCCGCCGGCGGGCCCCGGCCCGCCCGCCGCGGGGGACGCGCCCGGCGTCGGGCGCGCCGGCCGCCGGCGCGGCGCTCCGCGGAAGCACTTCGGCCCCGCCGGAGCGTCCCCTCCCTCCCGCCCGACCGCGACGGCCCCGGCGCGCACGCCGGCGGCGCGGCCTGCCTATGCATGGGGCGAGACGCGGACCGGGGGGCGGCGGGCGATGGAGGGGGAGGGGGCCGAGCGGGCGCACCTGGCGGCGCTGCTGGAGGAAGGGGAGCCGGCCGACTGGCGCGCGCTCGACCTGGACCGCCTCTGCGAAGCGGTCTCCTCCCTCCCCCTCTCCCCGGCCACCGCCGCCCTCTGGCAGGGCTACTGCCGGGAGCGGGCGGCCGTGGCGGCGGCGCGGCGCCGCGTCCTCGCCCCGGCGGCGCGCGCGCTTCTCCGCCTCGCTGCCCGCCACCTGGCCCCCCGGGGCTTCGAGCTGGCCGGCGGCGCCGCCCTGGCCGCCGTCCACCTGGGCCACCGGCGGGCGGTCGACCTGGACTTCTTCGCCCCCGGCGGCGCGGCCGGCGACCGCTTCCACCGGGCGGTGGAGGCCTTCGCCGCCGCCCTGGAGGCGGCCGGGCTCGGGCCGGTCGTCGAGGCGCAGGGCCCGGCCTTCGCCCGCCTGCGCGCGGGGCGGCCGCCGCTGGCGATGGAGCTGGCGACGCACGAGCCCTTCCGCCTCGAGCCGCCCGACGCCCGCCTGGAGGGGATGCCGGTCCACTCGCTGCCCGACCTGGCCGCCGACAAGGTGCTGGCCCTCTTCGGTCGGGCGGCCGAGCGCGACTACGTCGACCTCTACTTCCTGCTGGAGCGGCGCTACGAGCTGGAGGAGCTGATGGCGCTGGCTTTGCGGAAGGACGCGCGCTTCCGCCCCGGCCTCTTCGCCAGGATGCTGGCCCGGGCGGCGGAGCTCCCCCTGCGGCCGGAGGGCCTCCTCCTGCCCGCGGAGCCGGAGCGGGTGCGGGCGACGCTGGTGGCGGCCGCGCACCGGCTGCTCCGGCGGCGGCTGGGCGAGCGGTGAGCCCGCGGCGGGCGGGGTGGCGCGGGCGGGGCGGGCGCGGCGCGGGCGACGGAGGCGGCGGGGGCGGCGGGGGCGGGTACTTTCTCCCCGGCCACTTCCCGAAATGACGTCATGATAGCGGAAGTGACGTCATGATGGCGGTCCGAAGCGGGATCGATGGCGGTCTGTACCGGGGCCGACGGCCGCGCCTTTCGGCATGCTCTACGCTTGGTTCTCGGGTCCGCCCAACTTACGGAGTTTGTCGACGTAATCGAGGGCTCGTTTCGTCATTTCGCGAACTTCCATCTCGTCCAGAACGTCCTCGTAGAAATTGGCATTGAGCAGATTCAGCGCAGCAAACTCGTCTTTGATCCAGCTCTGGCCTTGCGCCTTCGCCAGTTCTCGCGTGAATTCCACCAGCTGCCGGTGCGTTCCAAGACCTATGCCTCTTCCGGCGGCAAGCGCCTTCACTTCGAGAGAAACGTACCCCCAGACCAGTTCGGAAACCTTTTGCCACTCGCCTCGTAGAGCCGCTTCCCGGGCGTTGTCGAAATAGCGGGCAGCGACCTCACGATAAGCTTGGGACTCTTCGGATGCATGCTCTACCGCCTCTCGAGCTGCCGGACCTCGCCTCGTCCGTCCACGATGAGCTCCAATTCTTTCTGGGCCAACGTGTGCCGGTAGATGATCTGCCATCCCCCGTCCCCGGTGGGCCTCGCTGAAGAGACCCCCATGAACATCACCGGGTAGCCCGCCAAGCGCAGGACTTCCGCACACTTCTGGAGTGCTTGTTCCATGGTCACCAACCACACCTCCAGGAGGGCCCGGCTCAAAGACGCAACTGCGCCGGCGGCCGGCCACAGCCGTGGACGGCACGGACCGCGCCGTGGGAAGGGTGGGAACGCGGCCTTCGACCCCATCGTATCCCCTACCCCGGCCAGGCGGCGACAGGGGCGGCTGTAGCAGGCGCACGAGGCGGGCTACTCCCGCCCGCCTCCCGGGAGGCCGGCCGACCCTCCCCTCCTCGCGGACGGGCGCCGCCCCCGCGGGACGTAGCGCCGGATCTCCGTCTCCGCCACGCCCAGTTCGGCGTTCAGCCGCCGCGCCAGGACGAAGAGCAGGTCCGAGAGCCGGTTGACGTAGCGGAGCGAGGCCGGGTTGAGCGGCGTGCTCCGCTGGAGCCCGACGGCGCGGCGCTCGGCGCGGCGGACCAGCGTGCGCGCCAGGTGCGCCCAGGCGGCGGGTTCGCTTCCTCCCGGAAGGACGAACTCCCGGAGGGGGGAGGGGTCCCAGGCGTCGATCCAGCCCTCCAGACGCTCTACGTGCTCGTCGCGGATGGCCGGCTCGCCGCGGTTCCACGCCCAGTCGAAGCCGACGTTGAAGAGGTCGTTCTGGATCGTCTCCAGCGCCCGGGCGGCCTCGGCGAGGAAGCCGCCGGCGGCCGCGCCGCCGCGGGCGGCGGCCTCGGCCTGGAGGCGGGCGCGGAGGAGGCCGAGGAGGGCGTTGGCTTCGTCCAGGGTGCCGTAGGCCTCGACGCGTGGGTCGTCCTTGGGCACCCGCTCGCCGAAGCCGACGGAGGTGGTGCCGGCGTCGCCGGTGCGCGTGTAGATCTTCGCCATGGCCTCGCTTCCTTTCGCGCCGCGGAGCTCGGGACGGCCGCCCGATCCTCCCGGGACGGCCGCCCCGTTCCCCGTTATACTGGGGCTCGTACAATCCCATCCACAACCGGGCAGGTGCCCCCGGTCCCGGCCGGGGGAGAATAGGGAAGTCCGGGGTAGCGGCCCGAAGGCCGCGGATCCGGCGCGGTCCCGCCACTGTGATTGCGGATGGGCCACCCGCGCACACGCCGCTCCGGCACGGCGGTGCGACCCCTCCACTGTCCCGCAACCCCCGGGGGAAGGCATCCCGGGAAGGCGGGGCGGGAAGGAGCGGGCGGCCCGATGAGGCATCAGCCAGGAGACCTGCCTGCCCGGTGGGAGCGTACAGACCCTTCGCGGAAAGGGGGTACGCGTCCGCCATGTACCGCGCGTACAAGCGGATCGCCCACCTCGTCGTCGCCGTCCTTCTTCTGTTCTCCGCCCCCCTCGGCCTCGCCGCCTGCGGCGGCAGCCCCTCGAAGCCGGACGCCTCCGCCGCCCGGCCGGCCGCCTCCGCTCTCGCCGGGAAGCCCGCCTCACCGGTCACGCGCTACCCGCTCCAGGTGGTGGACGACCTCGGCCGGAGCGTGCGGATCGAGCGCGCGCCGCGGCGCGTGGTCAGCCTCGGCCCGAGCAACACCCAGATCCTCTTCGCCGTCGGAGCGGGCTCCCGGGTGGTCGGGGTCGACCAGTTCAGCACCGAGCCGGCGGCGGCCCGGAAGCTCCCGAAGGTGGGCGGCCTCACCGACCCCGACTTCGAGGCGATCGTGGCCCGGCAGCCCGACCTGGTCCTGACCACCGACATCAACGCCCAGCCGGTGGTCCAGCGCCTGGAGTCGCTCCACGTCCCGGTGCTGGTCCTCAACCCCAAGACGCTCTCCGGCGTCCACCACGACATCGAGCTGGTGGGCCGCGTGCTCGACCTCCAGGCGCAGGCGGCGGCGGTGGTCCGCGCCATGACCGCCCGGGAAGAGCGGGTGGAGAGCCGGGTGGCGGACATCCCCGCCAGCCGGCGCGTCAAGGTCTACTACGAGGTCTGGGAGAACCCGGAGATGACGGCGGGCCCCGGCAGCTTCATCGACGACTTGATCCGGCGCGCCGGCGGCGTCAACATCGCCGACGACGCCCAGAGCCCCTGGCCCGAGTACAGCGTGGAGCGGATCGTGGCCCACGACCCGGACGTGATCCTCACGCCCTTCGCCGCCGGCTACCAGCAGCTCCTCCACGGCCAGCGGCCGGCCTGGAGCTCCATCCGCGCCGTCCGCCAGCACCGCGTCCACCTGGTGCCGCAGAACCTGGTCTCCCAGCCCGGCCCCGACCTGGTGCAGGCGCTGGAGCTGATCGCCCGGGACCTCTATCCGGACCGCTTCGCGGCCGGGTGGTGACGGCGCGTTCGGGGGCGGAGCGGGCGCGCGGCGGAGGTCAGAGCGTGCAGCGGAGCCGGCGCACCTCGCCGGGCGCCCAGCCCTCTTCCAGCTCCCGGCCGACCAGGCGCCGCCAGAGGAAGCGGAGCGGGCCCCCGTGCGTCACCACCGCCACCTCCGCCCCGGCCTCCCCGGGGGCGCCGGGCGCCGGCCCGGGGAGCCCCCCAAGGAGGCCGGGGAGTCCCTCCAGGAAGCGGGCCAGCCGCCCCTCCAGATCCCCGGCCCGCTCCCCGCCCGGCGGCGCCACCGCGAAGGGGTCGGCGCTCCAGGCGGCCCAGAGCTCCGGCCAGCCGCGCCGGGCTTCCTCGGCCGTCAGGCCGTCCCAGAGGCCGAAGTCGAGCTCGCGCAGCTCGGGAAGGAAGATCGGCCGGAGCTGGTGCGGGCGGGCGACCGCCTCCGCCGTCTCCCGGGCCCGGCGCAGGTCGCTCGACAGGACGGCCCGGAGCGGACGGGCGGCCAGCTTCCGCGCGGCGCGCCAGGCCTCTGCGCGGCCCTGCCGGGTGAGGGGCGGGTCCCCCCTCTGGCCGAGGAGGCGAAACTCCCGGTTCCCTTCGACCTCGCCGTGCCGGAGGAGCCAGAGCACCAGGGGCGTCACCGCAGGCGCCCCACGCGGGTGATGGGCGGGAGCGGGCGCCCCGAGCGCCGGGCGGCAGCCTCCGCCTCCCGCGACCACCAGGCGCCGAGCTCCTCCGAGCCGACGGCGACCAGGCAGGTGGCCGGTCCGGCCGAGGCCGAGAGAGGGAAGGCCGGGCCCGCGCCCTCCCGGGCCTCTTCCGGCTCCCAGGTCAGCCCCGCCTCCAGGGCGAGCTGGCGGCCCTCCGCCGCCACGCCGCCCGAGCCGGCCGGCACGCAGAGGTGGAGATGGGGCGAGGCGAGCAGGAGGCGCAGCGCCCGCAGGTCGGCGATCTCCGGGTCGTCCAGGCGGACGGAGGCGCCCACCTTCGGCCGGCCGACCGCCCAGAGGGTCTCGCCCGGCCGGGCGGGACCCAGGCGGAGGGCCCCGGGCGGG
>JAIMAT010000084.1 GCA_023511835.1 Bacillota bacterium
CGAAGCCGTCGGCTTCGTCCGGCGGCACCCCGTCCGGCTCCTCCTCCGCCTCGGGCTCCAGCAGCTCCTCCGGCGGAACCATCCGGCTCGGCGTCATCACCTCGATCACCGGCTCCCAGGCGGCCTTCGGGCAGGCCCACCAGCGCGGCTACGAGATCGCGCTGGAGGAGATCAACGCCAAGGGCGGCGTGCTGGGCAAGAAGATCGAGCTGGACTACTGCGACGACACCTCCAAGCCGGACCAGGCCGTGCAATGCGTCTCGAAGCTGATCGACCAGGACCACGTGCCGCTGGTGATGGGCTCCTACTCCAGCGAGAGCACGTACGCCATCGTGCCGGTGATGACGCAGAAGCAGGTCCCGCTCATCATCCCGACGGCGGTGGCGGACAACGTGATGCAGACGGGCTCGCCCTGGATCTTCCGCGTCTGCGCGGGCTCCGGCGACTACGCCAAGGCCATGGTCGACTTCCTGAAGCAGAACGGCGACCCCAAGACCATGGCCATCATCTATGAGAACACCAACTTCGGCCAGTCCAACGACAAGTCCATGCGCCAGGCGGCGGCCGCCGCGGGCATCCAGGTGATCGACGAGGAGGCCTACAACGCCGGCTCGCCCGACTACAAGGCGCTCCTGCAGAAGGTGAAGGCGAAGCATCCGGACGCCATCTACTTCGCCAGCTACCTGCTGGACGCGGTGACGCTGATGCACCAGGCGCGGCAGGTCGACCTGAACGTCAAGTACTTCACCGCCGCTGGCACCGGCTTCAGCGCCGCCGAGTTCCCCACCCCGGACAAGGGCGCCGGCAAGGACGCCGAGTACACCTTCTCGGTCAACCAGTGGCTGCCCGACGTCAACTGGCCGGGTTCCAAGGAGTTCGACCAGAAGTTCTTCCAGAAGTACGGCGCGCACCCGGCCTACCACGCCATCGAGGCCTACGCCGCGCTCTACGCGGCGGCGGCGGCCATCGAGAAGGCGGGATCGCTGGATCCGGCCAAGATCCAGGAGGCGCTCCACCACATCGACATCCAGACCGCCTTCGGCCCCGTCCACTTCGGCCAGAGCGGCCAGAACCCGCACCCGGTGCTGATCTCCCAGGTGCAGGGCGGCAAGTTTGTCACCGTCTGGCCGCCGGACGTGGCCTCGGCCAAGCCGATCTACCCGACGCCGCCCTGGAGCCAGCGCTAGCAGGCAGGCCGGAACGGGGTGGGTGGCGCCGCCGGAGGGCCGTCCGGAACGCCACCCGCCTCCGTGTTCAGCGGCCCCCGGCGGGCCGCCCGTCGGGCGGCAGCCGGGCCGAGTTCGACGGTGGGGAGGCGACTCCTTGGTCGTCCTGCAGACAGTGCTCAACGGGCTCCTGACGGGCGGGCTCTACGCGCTCATCGGCATCGGCATGGCGCTGGTCTTCGGCGTCATGCGCATCGTCAACTTCGCCCACGGGGCCCTCATCATGGTCGGTATGTACGCCGCCTACTTCGCCTTCACGCTCCTGGGGCTGAGCCCCTACCTGGGCTGGCTCCTCTCCGCGCTCCTGCTCTTCGCCCTGGGCTGGCTCCTCTACCGGGGCCTGATCCGGCCGGTGATGGGCCAGTCGGACTTCATGCAGATCCTCCTCACCACCGGCATCTGGCTGGCGCTGGTCGACTTGGCGCAGCTCGCCTTCGGCGCCGACTACCGCCAGATCAACCTGGCGCTGGCCAACGCCGTGGTCCACCTGGGCCCGTTGACCCTGAGCGACGGCTATCTCCTCTCCTTCGCGGCGGCCGTGCTGGTCATCGGGCTGGTCTACGCCTTTCTCTACCGGACGGAGATCGGCCGCGACGTCCGCGCCGTCGCCCAGAACCGCGAGGTGGCGCCGCTGATGGGCATCGACGTGGAGCGCGTCTCCGCGGTCGCCTTCGCCCTGGGCGCCGCCTGCGCCGGCGCCGGCGGCGCGCTCCTGCTGCCGCTCTTCTACCTCTACCCGACGGTGGGCGACCCGCTTCTGCTCCGCTCCTTCGTCATGGTGGTGCTGGGCGGCATGGGCAGCGTGGAGGGCGCCGCGCTGGGCGGTCTCGTGCTGGGCGTGGCCGAGAGCCTGACGGGCTACTTCTGGACGGACAGCTACTCGCAGGTGGTCGACTTCCTGCTCTTCCTCGCGGTCCTGCTGGTCCGGCCCAGCGGCCTCCTGGGGAGGCAGCGGGCATGAGCGGGGATCGTCGCCGGCTCTACGCCGGCAGCCTGGTCGCCCTGGTGCTCCTTCTGCTGGTGCCGCTGGGGGTGCAGAACGGCTACTACCTGGAGGTGCTCTTCCGCGTCTTCATCTTCGCCGCCCTGGGGCTGGCCTGGAACCTGGTGGGCGGCTACGCGGGGCAGCTGAGCCTGGGCCACGTGGCCTACTTCGGCGTGGGCGCCTACGCCTTCACCCTCCTGGCCCTGGACCTGGGCTGGAACCCGTGGCTGGGGGTGGCCGGCGGCGTCGCCTTCTCGCTCCTGGCGGCGCTGGTCATCGGCTCCATCACCTTCCGCCTGCGCGGTCCCTACTTCACGCTGGCCACCATCGCCACCGCGGAGATCCTCCGCCTGCTGGTCCTCAACCTGCAGGACTTCACGCGCGGCGCCATCGGCATCTCCACGCCGCAGCTCTTCCCGGCGGCGGCGGGCGACCGCGACTTCTACCTGGCGGCGGTGCTGCTGGCCGCGGTCGCCTACGCCTTCAACCTGTGGGCGGACCGCTCGCGCTTCGGCTACTACCTGATGGCCATCCGCGAGGACGAGGAGACGGCCATGGCGGTGGGCGTCAACCCGGCGCGCACCAAGCTCCTGGCGCTCCTGCCCAGCGCGGTCCTCACCTCGCTGGGCGGCTCGCTCTACGCCAGCTCCTTCCACTTCGTCCAGCCCGACTACGTCTTCTCCATCGACATCTCCAACCAGGCGGCCATCGTGGCCATGCTGGGCGGGGCGGGCACGGCGCTGGGGCCGGTGCTGGGCTCGGTCATCCTCATCATCGCCTCGGAGCTGTTCAAGGAAGTCTTCCAGACGGCGCACCTGCTGATCTACGGCATCCTCATCGTGGTCGTCGTCCTCTTCCTGCCCGGCGGCCTGATCGGCCTCTTCGGGCGCCGGGGACGGCGCCCCCGCGCCGCCGCCCTGCCGGCGGCGGCCCGAGGAGAGGAGGGATCGCCACGCCACTCCTCGAGCTCGAGCATGTGACGAAGCGCTTCGGCGGGCTCCTGGCCACCCACGACGTCAGCTTCGCCGTGGAGCCGGGTGAGGTCGTCTTCATCATCGGCCCGAACGGGGCGGGAAAGACGACGCTCTTCAACCTGATCACCGGCTACCTCCACCCCGACGCGGGCGCCATCCGCTTCCGCGGCCAGCCCATCCACGGCCTGCCGCCCTACCGGATCACGGCGCTGGGCGTGGGGCGTACCTTCCAGATCCCCAAGCCGCTGACCCACCTGAGCGTGCTGGAGAACGTCATGCTGGGCGCCTTCCTGCACGCCGGCTCCCACGCCGAGGCCGAGCGGCGCGCGCTCCAGGTGCTCCAGTGGCTGGAAATGGGCGACCTGGCCCGGATGGAGGCGGGCGGGCTGCCGGTGGCCTCGCTCAAGCGGCTGGAGGTGGCGCGCGCCCTGGCGACGGGCGCCCAGCTCCTCCTCCTGGACGAGGTGGTGGCGGGGCTCAGCCCCGCCGAGGCCGACGCCTTCGTCGGCATCCTCCGCCGCCTGCCCGAGATGGGCGTCACCGCCGTGGGCGGCGTGGAGCACATCATGCGCGTCGTCGTCTCCATCGCCGACCGCGTCATCGTCCTCGACCACGGCACCCAGCTGGCCGCCGGCCGCCCCGAGGAAGTGGTCCGCGACCCGGCGGTCATCGAGGCCTACCTGGGCAGCAAGTTCGCGCGGAGGGAGGGAGCGCCGTGACCGCCACCCGCCCCAAGGCCGAGCCGCTCCTGGAGGTGCGCGGCGTCACCGCCTTCTACGGCGACTTCCAGGCGCTCTGGGGCGTCGACCTGGAGGTGCGCGAGGGCGAGGTGGTGACGCTCCTGGGCGCCAACGGGGCGGGGAAGACCACCACCCTGCGCGTCGTCTCCGGCCTCCTCCGCCCTGCCTCCGGCTCCGTCCGCTTCGCCGGCGAGGAGATCACCGGCCGCCCCGCCCACCGCATCGTCGAGCTGGGCATCGCCCACGTGCCCGAGGGGCGCCAGCTCTTCCCGCTGATGAGCGTGGAGGAGAACCTCCTGCTGGGCGGCCGCGTCCCGCGCGTGCGCGCGCGCCGCCAAGCCAATCTGGAGCGGATGGTGGAGCTCTTCCCCATCCTGGGCGAGCGGCGCCGCCAGGCGGCGGGGACGCTCTCGGGCGGCGAGCAGCAGATGCTGGCCATCGCCCGCGCGCTCATGTCCGAGCCCCGCCTGCTCCTGTTGGACGAGCCCTCGCTGGGCCTGGCGCCGCGGGTGACGGAGGAGGTCTTCGCCACCGTCCGCGCCGTCGCCGCGCGAGGCGTCACCGTCCTCCTGGTGGAGCAGAACGTGCTGGAGGCGCTGGAGATCTCCGACCGCGGCTACGTCATCGAGCACGGGCGGATCGTCCGTGCCGGCCCGGCCGCGGAGCTCGCCCGCGACGCGGCCATCCGCGAGGCCTACCTGGGGCTCTAGGCGGCGGGGCGGCCGGGGGAGGTGTCGAGGGGGCCGCCTGCCGGGCCCGGCCCGCAGGCCGCCCCTTCGTCCGCGTCGCCGCGCCGGGGGAGGCGGGGGCGGCGGGGCTTCCTCGCGCGAAGAGGACGAATCGCGGCGCTGACGTCGGGTAGAATGGCGCAACCCTTCGACAGATTCCACCATCACGAAGGAAATCCGTTCCCAACCGCGAAACCCATGGACGCGATCCGAGCGCGCGTTCCGTTCCACTTCGCGCGCCTTTCGGTCGACGCACCCACAGGGAGGGGTGGGTAGATGGCGTTGGAGCGGAGACCGGAGGCGGGACCGTCGGAGGCCGAGATCGCCGTCCACTGGAAGGAGGAGGAGTACTACTACCCGCGTCCCGAGTTCATCGCCCAGGCCAACCTGGCCGATCCGGCCATGTACGAGCGCTTCAGCCTGGAGAACTTTCCCGACTGTTTCAAGGCGTACGCCGACCTGCTCGACTGGACCAAGTACTGGGAGACGACGCTGGACACCTCGAACCCGCCCTTCTGGCGCTGGTTCGTGGGCGGGCGGCTCAACGCCAGCGTCAACTGCGTCGACCGCCACCTGGCGCGGCACCGGAACAAGACCGCCATCCACTTCGTGCCCGAGCCCGAGGACGAGCCCATCCAGCACGTCACCTACCAGGAGCTCTACCTGCGCGTCAACGAGTTTGCCGCCCTCCTGCGCGACTTCGCGGGCCTGAAGCGGGGCGACCGCGTCACCATCCACATGCCCATGGTGGCCGAGCTGCCCATCGCCATGCTGGCCTGCGCCCGCCTGGGCGTCATCCACTCCGTCGTCTTCGCAGGCTTCAGCGGCAAGGCCTGCGGCGAGCGCGCGGCCGACTCCGGCAGCCGGGTGCTGATCACCATGGACGCCTACTGGCGCAGCGGCAAGCTCCTCGACCACAAGGAGAAGGCCGACGTGGCGGTGGAGGAGGCGGCCAAGCTCGGCCACACCATCGAGAAGGTGCTGGTCTGGCAGCGCTACCCCGGCCGCCTCTCCAGCCCGACGCCGCTGGTGGAGGGGCGCGACTACGTGGTCAACGACCTGCTGCGCGACTTCCGCCACCGCCTGGTGGAGCCCGAGGAGGTGCGCGCCGAGGAGCCGCTCTTTCTCATGTACACCAGCGGCTCCACGGGCAAGCCCAAGGGCGTCCAGCACAGCACCGGCGGCTACCTGGCCTACGTCGCGGGGACGGCCAAGTTCTACCAGGACATCCATCCCGAGGACGTCTACTGGTGTATGGCCGACATCGGCTGGATCACCGGCCACTCCTACATCGTCTACGGGCCGCTGGCGCTGGGCGCCTCCACCGTCGTCTACGAGGGGACGCCCACCTGGCCCGACGCGGGACGACCCTGGCGGATCGCCGAGGAGCTGGGGGTCAACATCTTCCATACCTCGCCCACGGCCATCCGCGGGCTGCGCAAGGCCGGCCCGGAAGAGCCGCTCAAGTACAACTACCACTTCAAGCACATGACCACCGTGGGCGAGCCCATCGAGCCCGACGTCTGGCGCTGGTACTACGACGTGGTGGGCAAGGGCGAGGCGGTCATCGTCGACACCTGGTGGCAGACGGAGACGGGGGGCTTCCTCTGCACCACGGCGCCGGCGCTCCACCCCATGAAGCCGGGCAGCGCCGGGCCGGGCGTCCTGGGCATCCACCCCGTCATCTACGACGACGAGGGGAACGAGATCCCGGCGGGCTCGGGTCGCGCGGGCAACATCTGCATCCGCAACCCCTGGCCCGGCCAGATGCAGACCATCTGGGGCGACCCCGAGCGCTACGTCCGCACCTACTACGCCCGCTACTGCAAGAACCCGGCCAGCAAGGACTGGCGCGACTGGCCCTACATGGCCGGCGACGGGGCGGTTCAGGCGGCCGACGGCTACATCCGCATCCTGGGCCGCATCGACGACGTGATCAACGTGGCGGGCCACCGCCTGGGCACCAAGGAGATCGAGAACGCCGCCCTCACCGTGCCCGAGGTGGCCGAGGCGGCGGTGGTGGCCGCGCGCGACGAGATCAAGGGCATCATGCCGGAGCTCTACGTGGTCCTCCACCCCGGCTACGCGCCCAGCGAGGAGCTGCGCCAGCGCATCGTCGACGCGGTGGCGCGCGAGATCAGCCCCATCGCCAAGCCGCGCAACGTCTACGTGGTCCCCGACATGCCCAAGACGCGCTCGGGCAAGATCATGCGCCGCATCCTGGCCGCCATCTCCGACGGCCGGGAGGACGTGGGCGACGTCACCACCCTGGCCGATCCCGACGTGGTGGAGACGATCAAGAACATGGTCCAAGGAAGGGGATGAAGCGATGACCGGCAAGCTGGCCAATCCCGCGCCCCTGGGCCTGGCAGGCTTCGCGTTCACGACGTGGATGCTCAGCATGATCAACGCCGGCTGGTTCAGCGCCGACGGCATGGGCCTGGTGCTCTCGCTGGCCCTGGCCTACGGCGGCCTCGCCCAGCTGGTGGCCGGGGTGCTGGAGTATCCCCGCGGCAACACCTTCGGTACGGTGGCCTTCTTCTCGTACGGGGCCTTCTGGCTCTCCTTCGCGCTCTTCATCCACCTCTTCGGGGCCAAGGCGCCGGCCCCCTTCGTGGGCTGGTTCCTCCTGGTCTGGGGCATCTTCACCTTCTACATGTGGATCGGCTCACTGCGCACCAACATGGCGCTGCAGCTGGTCTTTCTGGCGCTCTGGATCACCTTCGTCCTCCTGGCGCTGGGCGACTTCGGCGCCGCCGGGCTGGGGACGCTGGGCGGCTACGTGGGCCTGATCACGGCGATCCTGGCCTTCTACACCTCGGCCGCCGAGGTGCTCAACGACGTCTACGGCCGGACCGTGCTGCCGCTGGGCCGGGCCGTGGTCGCCGAGCGGCGCAACGTGGCCGCGGGCGCCTGAGCGCGTCGCCTCCGGCCCGGGAGCCGGCGCCGCCGCGCCGGCCCCGGGCCTCCTCGTGCGCGGGGCCCGGGCGCTCCCCGCGCTCCGGCCATACTACCCACCAGCCGGATGGACGAGGAGGCCCGGAGATGGACGCGAGAGGATGGTGGAGAGGGGCGGTGGCCCGCGTCGCAGCGGCGGCGCGGCGGGCGGTCGCCGCGCGCGCGGCCCGCGGCAGGCCGGGGGCGGGCCGGCGCCTTCTCGGCTGGCTGGGGGCGACCGTGGCGAGGCGCTGGCTCCTGCCGCTGGCGGGGGCGGCGCTGGCCGGGCTGACCCGCGCCTGGCTGGGCCGCCGGCGCCGCGCGGCGAGCTGGCCGGGCGGAGGGCGGAGGGCGGGGGAGCGGACGCTCTCCTCGCTGGCCATGGAGATGGGCCGCGAGATCATGGCCGAGAGCCGGCCGGGAGCGGGCGAGCGGCAGCAAGGGCCGGAGGCCGCGCCGGGGGCCGGCCGGCCGGTGGAGGCCGGCGCCGGGGAGGAGCCCGCCGCGGAACCGCCCGCGGACCAGGCCTTCGGCCTGGAGCCGGTGGCGGAGCGGACGGGACGCGCCCGCGTCCGCATCGCCGGCGCCGAGCGCGCGGCGGGCGGGGCGACGGGCGACCAGCCCGGCGGCCCGGAGGAGACCGGGCCGCTGGGAGAGGCCTGAGCCCGGCGGGGAGGGCGCCGACCTCCCCCGGGTGCTTCCGCCCGCCCGTCCCGGGCGGCAGAATGACGCCAGGGCGGCCGGACCGCGGTCCGGCCGCCC
>JAIMAT010000085.1 GCA_023511835.1 Bacillota bacterium
TACGGCTTCCGGCGCTCGCGCCTCGTCATCTGGACCGGCTTCGCCGCCAACCTGATGGCGGTGCTGGTCTACGCCGCGGTGACGGCGTTGCCGGCGCCGGCCTTCTGGCACGGAGCCGCCGCCTACGACGCGGTCCTGGGCGTGACGCCGCGCGTGGCGGCCTCCTCCATGCTGGCCTACTTCGCCGGCGAGTTCGCCAACTCGGCGGTGCTGAGCAAGATGAAGCTTCTCACCGGCGGCCGTTGGCTCTGGACGCGGACCATCGGCTCGACGGCGGTGGGCGAGGGCATCGACACCCTGATCTTCATCACGGGCACCTTCCTCGGCTCGGTCCCCCCGGCCGTCCTCGGGCAGATGATCGCGGCGCAGTACGCCTGGAAGGTGCTCTACGAGGCGGCCGCGACGCCCCTCACCTACGCCGTGGTGGGCTGGCTGAAGCGCGTCGAGGGCGTCGACGCCTTCGACCACGGCGTGCGCTACACGCCCTTCTCCCTGGAGGTGGACTGAATGGCGGGCGAGCCGGAGTACCGCTTCGAGGCGCTGGGCCATCCGGTGCGCGAGCCGAGGCGGAAGCTGGAGACCTTCCCAAAGCCCGAGGGCGTCGAGAACGTCATCCTCTCCAGCGACGAGGTGACCAGCCTCTGCCCGGTGACGGGCCAGCCGGACTGGGAGACGGTCACCATCGAGTACGCCCCCGACCGGCTCTGCATCGAGTCGAAGAGCCTGAAACTCTACCTCTGGAGCTTCCGCGAGGAAGGCGTCTTCGCCGAGGCGCTGGCCGCGCGCATCGCGCAGGACGTGCAGGCGGCCGCCCGGCCGCACTGGGTGCGGGTGCGGGTGGAGCAGAAGCCGCGCGGCGGCATCCGCATCGTGGCCACGGC
Source organism: Bacillota bacterium (assembly GCA_023511835.1). Taxonomy (NCBI): domain Bacteria; kingdom Bacillati; phylum Bacillota; species Bacillota bacterium. The sequence continues at coordinate 882 of JAIMAT010000085.1, forward strand.
CGCGGCCGGGACCGGGGCCGAGCGGGCGTAGAGGGGGGCGGACCGGTCCCCGGGCGAGCTGCTGGTGCGCCCGGCAGGGTTCGAACCTGCGACCCACCGATTATGAGTCGGCTGCTCTGCCGCTGAGCTACGGGCGCAAAGGGAGGGCGGGATCGATCCGTCCGGTACTCTACCACACCGGCCGGCGCCGGCGTCTAGCGGGGGCCGGGCCCGGCGGCGGACGGGTCGACGACCTGCCGGCGAATTCCATTTACTCCAAGAAACTTCTTTTCGTCTTTCCGTAACCCGTGCCAGCCGGTACAATGAGCCGGGGTTTGCATAGGTTGTAGACCCTAGGCATGGGATGAACGCCTAGGGTGTGCGCCTGAGGTCGGGCGGCGCCGGCCACCTTCGCAGGGTGCGGGATGCGCTGCGGCCGCGGGGCTTCCTCCCGCGGATGGCCGCGGCTCCGCCCAGCCCGGGGCGACCCGGCCACGGGCGCCCAGCTCGCCTCGCAAGGAGGGACGAGGATGGCCGACGAGAGGAAGCCGGCGGGAGCGCCGGCCGGTTCCGGGGGGCGCGCCCCGCTTCCCGCGGCCGGCCGCGAGGAGCTGGAGGCGCTGGGCCGCTCGGGCCTGGGCAACGACCAGCTCCTGGGGCTCCACCGCCAGATGGTCCGCGCGCGCCTCCTGGACCAGCGCATGTGGCAGCTGAACCGACAGGGGCTGGCGCCCTTCGTCATCTCCGCCCAGGGCCACGAGGCCGCGCAGGTGGGCGCGGGGGCGGCCTTCGTGCCGGGTCACGACTTCTTCTACCCCTACTACCGCGACTACGCGCTGGCGCTGGCCATCGGCTTCACGCCCTATGAGATCCTGCTCGGCCTGCTGGCCCGCGCGGGCGACCCCGCCTCGGGTGCCCGGCAGATGCCGGGCCATTTCAACTCGCGGCGGTTGCACGTGGTCAGCCAGTCCAGCCCCGTGGGCACCCAGATCCCCCAGGCGGTGGGCACCGCCCTGGCCTCCAAGTTGCGCGGCGAGGACGCGGTCACCTACGTCTCCTTCGGGGACGGCACCACCGCCGAGGGCGACTTCCACGAAGGGCTCAACTTCGCCGCCATCCACCGGCTGCCGGTGGTCTTCTTCTGCGAGAACAACCAGTACGCCATCTCCGAGCCGCTGGAGAAGGAGATGGCCGTCCCGCGCGTGGCCGATCGGGCGGCCGCCTACGGCATGCCCGGCGCCAGCGTCGACGGCAACGACGTGCTCGCCGTCTACCGCGCCGTGCGCGAGGCGGTGGAGCGGGCCCGGGCGGGCGGCGGGCCGACGCTGGTGGAGGCGGTCACCTACCGGACCACGCCTCACTCCTCCGACGACGACGACCGGACCTACCGCACGCGCGAGGAAGTGGAGGCCTGGAAGGCGCGCGACCCCATCCCCCGTTTCGAGGCGCTCCTCCGCGCGGCGGGCCTGCTGGACGAGGCCGGGCTCCGCCGCGTCTGGCAGGAGGCGCAGGCGGAGGTGGACGCCGCCACCGACCAGGCGCTGGCGGCGCCGGAGCCCGACCCGGGCGAGCTGACGCGCCACCTCTTCTACGAGGGCAAGCCCTTCGGACCCGAGCCCAGCCCCTACGGCCCGCGTCTGGGCCGGGCGGGAGGTGCGTGAGCGATGGCGGAACGGACGCTCATCCAGGCCATCAACGAGGCGCTCCGGCAGGCCATGGAGGAGGACGAGAGCGTCATCCTCCTGGGCGAGGACGTGGGGGTGCGCGGCGGCGTCTTCCGCGCCAGCGAAGGGCTGATCGAGCGCTTTGGCCCGGAGCGGGTGATCGACACGCCGCTGGCGGAGTCCTCCATCGTCGGCGTGGCCATCGGCGCCTCGGTCAACGGCCTGCGCCCGGTGGCCGAGATCCAGTTCGCCGACTACATCCACCCCGCCTTCAACCAGATCGTCAACGAGGCGGCGCGCATGCGCTACCGCTCCAACGGCGACTGGGGCTGCCCGCTGGTCGTCCGCGCGCCCTACGGGGCGGGTGTGCACGGCGGCCTCTACCACTCGCAGAGCGTCGAGGCGCTCTTCTATCACGTGCCCGGCCTCAAGATCGTCACCCCCTCCACGCCCTACGACGCCAAGGGGCTCCTCCTGGCCGCCATCCGCGACCCCGACCCGGTGCTCTTCTTCGAGCACAAGAAGGCCTACCGCCTCATCCGCGCCGAGGTGCCCGAGGAGCCTTACGAGCTGCCCATCGGACGCGCCGAGGTGCGCCGGCCGGGGCGGCACGTGAGCGTCTTCAGCTACGGCCTGGCGGTCCACTGGTGCCTGGAGGCGGCCGACCGCCTCTGGCGGGAGGAAGGGATCGACGCCGAGGTGATCGACCTGCGCACGCTGGCGCCCCTGGACCGGGAGAGCCTCCTCGCCTCGGCGCGCAAGACGGGCCGCGTGCTCATCGTCCACGAGGACAACAAGACCGGTGGCGTGGGCGCCGAGCTGGCCGCACTGGTGGCCGAGGAGGCGCTCTTCGACCTGGACGCGCCCGTCCGGCGCCTGGCGGCGCCCGACGTGCCCGCCGCGCCCTTCGCGCACAACCTGGAGGCCGTCTTCCTGCCCGACGCGGAGCGGGTGGCGGCGGCCATCCGCGAGCTGGCCCGCTTCTGAAGGCGGGGGGGGGGCGCGCCGGGCGCGTGGCGGGCCGGGAGCGCCCCGCGACGAGGAGGCTTCCTGACGGATGACGCAGGCGACGACCCAGGTGATCATGCCCCAGCTCGGCGAGAGCGTGACCGAGGGGACCATCGCGCGCTGGCTCAAGCAGCCCGGCGAGGAGGTACGCCGCTTCGAGCCGCTGGTGGAGGTGGTCACCGACAAGGTGACCGCCGAGGTGCCCGCTCCTGCCGGCGGCGTCCTGGAGGCGATCCTGGTCCCCGAGGGCGAGACCGTTCGCGTCGGCACGCCCATCGCTACCCTGCGGGGCGCCGAGGCGACGGCCGCGGTCTCGGCGGCGGGCGGCGGGCCGGGGGAGGCGGCGAGGGCGGAGCCGGCGCCGGCCGCCGCCCCGGAAGCCGGCGCCTCGCCCGGGACGCAGGCCGCCCCGGCCGGCGGCGAGGGCGCCGACGGGCTGCACCCGTGGCGCGGGCGCTACTCGCCGGTGGTCCGCCGGCTCGCCCGCGAGCACGGCATCGACCTGGACAGCCTCCGCGGGACGGGCGCGCACGGCCGCGTCACCCGCGAGGACGTGCTGGCCGCGCTGGAACGGCGGAAGGAGGAGGCGACGGCGGGGCTCCGGTCGGAGGCGACCGCGGGGACGGAGGCGCAGGCCGCGCCGGCGCCGGTCCCCCAGGCCCCCGCCGCCGCGCCCGCGGCGCAGGCCGCGCCCGGCGGCGACCGCCTGGTGCCGCTCGACCCGATCCGGCGGACGATGGCGCGGCGCATGGTCGAGGCGAAGCAGACGATCCCCCACGCCTGGACCATGGTGGAGGTGGACGTGACCGGACTGGCTCGGCTGCGCGAGCGGGTCCAGGAGGAGTTCCGGCGCCGCGAGGGCTTCGAGCTCACCTTCCTGCCCTTCATGCTGGAGGCGGTGGCGCGGGCGCTCGGCGACTTCCCCATGCTCAACGCCACCTGGACGGAGGAGGGTGTCCTCCTGCACCAGGCGGTCCATCTCGGCATCGCGGTGGCCGCCGACTCCGGCCTGGTGGTGCCCGTGATCCGGAACGCCGACGCGCTCAGCCTGGTGGGCCTGGCGCGGGCGGCGCGGCAGCTGGCCGAGAAGGCCCGGGCAGGCAGGCTGGCGCTGGAGGACGTGCAGGGCGGCACCTTCACCGTCGACAACACCGGCGCCACCGGCTCGGTCCTCTCCTACCCGATCATCAACCCGCCCCAGGTGGCCATTATCACCATGGAGCGTGTGGTCAAGCGGCCCGTGGTGGTGGAGACGGCCGACGGGGAGGGCCTGGCGGTGCGCAGTATGATGAACGTGTGTCTCTCCATCGACCACCGCGTCATCGACGGGGCGCTGGCCGGGCGCTTCCTGGCGGCGGTCAGGCGGCGCCTGGAGGGCTACCGCCCCGAGCAGGAGTTCCTCTGATTTCGGCGGGCCGGGCGCGGCAAGGCGCTCCGGCCGGGAGGGCCCGGCGGGCGGCCGGGCCCGGGCGGGAGGCGAAGCGATGGCGGAGGCGGCGACCGGCGCCAGGCCCGACTGGCTGAGGGTGCGCGTGGCGGCGGGTCCCAACTACCGGCAGGTGCGGGAGCTGGGCCAGAGCCTCGCCCTGCACACCGTCTGCGAGGAGGCGCGCTGCCCCAACATCTTCGACTGCTGGGAGCGACGCACGGCCACGTTCATGATCCTGGGCGACACCTGCACCCGCGCCTGCCGCTACTGCGCGGTCCAGACCGGCTGGCCGGGCTTCGTCGACTGGGAGGAGCCCGAGCGGGTGGCGGAGGCGGTAGCGCAGCTGGGGCTCCGCCACGCCGTCGTCACCTGCGTCACCCGGGACGACATCCCCGACGGAGGCGCGGCCGTCTTCGCCGCCACCGTCCGGGCCATCCGGCGGCGCTCGCCGGGGACGAGCGTCGAGGTGCTCACCTCGGACTTCCTGGGGCGGATGGAGTCGGTGCGGACGGTGATGGAGGCGCGGCCCGACATCTTCAACCACAACATCGAGACGGTCCGGCGCCTCCATCCCGAGGTACGGCTGAAGGGGGGCTACGAGCGGTCGCTGGCGGTGCTGGCCGAGGCGCACCGCCTGGCGCCGGAGATTCCGACCAAGTCCGGTCTGATGGTGGGCCTGGGGGAGAGCTTCGAGGAGATCGAGGCGACCATGCGCGATCTCCTCGCCGTGGGCGTCTCCATCCTGACCGTCGGCCAGTACCTCCGGCCCAGCAGCTCCAAGCGCCACGTACCCGTCGCGCGCTACTACCGGCCGGAGGAGTTCGGCAGGCTCAAGGAACGCGCTCTCGAGCTCGGCTTCCGCGTGGTCGAGGCGGGACCCTTCGTCCGCAGCTCCTACCACGCCGACCAGCAGGTGGCGCGGCTGCGCGGATAGGCGGGCGCGGGGCACACCGGCGCCGGTTGCCCGGCTCGGGAGGGGTACCGATGGCGGCTCTGGTCCGCGGGGCGGGGGAGCGTGCGCGGGCGGAGGAGGCGAGCGGGGGCGGCCGCCGCCTCGTCCGCGGCGTCTGCCCCCACGACTGCTGGGACACCTGCTCCTTCGTCACCACCGTGGAGGAGCGGGAGGGCACGCCGCGCGCCGTCCGCATCGAGGGCGACGCGACGATGCCGGTGACGCGGGGCTTCCTCTGCGTCAAGGTCAACCGTTACCTGGAGCGCGTCTACCACCCGGAGCGGCTGCTCTACCCCATGCGGCGGGTGGGGCGGAAGGGCGAGGGGCGCTTCGAGCGCATCGGCTGGGAGGAGGCGCTGGAGACCGTCGCCGACCGCCTCCGCCGGATCATCGCCGAGTCCGGGCCGGAGGCGATCCTCCCTTACAGCTACGCGGGCGTGATGGGCCTCCTCCAGGAAGCCTCCATGGACCGGCGCTTCTTCCACCGCCTCGGCGCCTCGCGGCTGGAGCGGACCATCTGCTCCACAGCCGCCGAGAGCGCGCTCCAGCTGACCTACGGCGGGCGGCTCGGCCCCGACCCGGAGGAGATCCCCGCCGCGCGGCTGATCCTCCTCTGGGGCATCGACCCGGCGGCGACCAACGTCCACATGCTGCCGCTCCTCGACGAGGCGCGCCGCCGGGGCGCCACCGTCGTCGGCCTCGACCCCTACCGGCACGACACCGCCAGGCGCGCCGACCTCTGGCTGCAGCCGCGGCCGGGGAGCGACGGCGCGCTCGCCCTGGCGCTGATGCACATCCTCGCTCGCGACGGCCGCCTCGACCGGGCCTACCTCGAGCGGAACACCGTCGGCTGGGAGGAGCTGGAGCCGCGCCTCGAGCGCTACACGCCCGCCTGGGCGGCGCCGATCACCGGCCTCGAGGCGGCGGAGATCGAGGAGCTCGGCCGCCTCTACGGGAGCGAGCCGCGCTCGCTCCTCCGCGCCGGCTACGGCCTCCAGCGGCACGGGAACGGCGGCCAGACCATCCGCAATCTCTCGCTCCTGCCCGCGCTGACGGGCGCCTGGCGGTACCCGGGCTGCGGCTTCCTCCTCTCGAACAGCTCGGCCTTCCCCGTCGACCGGCGGGCGCTCCAGCGGCCCGACCTGCTGGGCGAGCGCCGGCCGCGCCGCATCAACATGATCCGGCTGGGCGACGCGCTCCTCGGCGACCCGGAGGCGCTGGGCGCCCCGCCCGGCACCCCGCCGGAGGAAGTGGCCCCCATCCGCGCCCTCTTCGTCTACAACTCCAACCCCGCCGCGGTGGCACCGGACCAGGAGAAGGTGCTGCGGGGGCTCGCGCGCGAGGACCTCTTCCTGGTCGTCTCGGAGCTGGTGATGACGGAGACGGCGCGCTACGCCGACATCCTCCTCCCGGCCACCTCGCAGCTGGAGCAGCTGGATGTCCATACCAGTTACTGGCACCTCTACGTCCAGCTGAACGAGCCGGCCATCCCGCCGCTCGGCGAGGCGGTTCCCAACACCGAGCTCTTCCGCCGCCTGGCGGCGCACATGGGCTTCGAGGAAGCCTGCTTCCGCGAGACGGACGAGGAGATGATCCGCCAGGCGCTCACGCCCGCGGGGATCCCGCTCGAGCGGCTGCGCGCGGAGCACTCCGTCCGCCTCGACCTGCCGCGGCCCTGGCTGCCTTACGCTGACTGCCGCGGCGCCGACGGCCGCGGGCGCCTGCCGACGCCCTCCGGCCTGATCGAGATCGCCTCGGAGCGGGCGGAGCGCGCGGGCATCGGCCGCCTCCCCGACTGGACGCCGGAGGCGGAGAGCCCGGAGGGCGACCCGGCGCTGGCCCGCCGCTACCCGCTCCAGCTGGTCAGCCCGGCGGCCAAGCACTTTCTCAACTCCAGCTTCGCCAACGTGGAGTCGCTGCGCCGGAACGAGGTCCGACCGACGGTCTTCGTCCACCCCCGCGACGCCGAGGCCCGCGGCATCCGCGACGGCCAGCTGGTAGCGCTCTGGAACGACCGCGGGCGCGTCCTCCTCTGGGCGCGGGTGGACGGGCGCGCCACCCGCCCGGGCGTCCTGGTCAGCCCCAGCCTCTGGTGGCTCCGCGACAGCCCGGGCGGGCGGAACGTCAACGCGCTCACGTCGCAGCGGCCGGCCGACCTGGGCGGTGGCGCCACCTTCCACGGGACGCTGGTGGAGGCGGCGCC
>JAIMAT010000086.1 GCA_023511835.1 Bacillota bacterium
CGCCTCCCGCCGCCGGGGCGCTATAATAGCGCACGGACGATGCTTCCTCATTCAGGCCTTTTCCCTTCCTGAAGCGGCGCCACCCGCCCCGGGCAAGCGGGTGGCGCCCGTCTTTTCCCGGAGGCAGGCGGCGGGTCGCAACCGCTCCGCCGGCACGGCCGACTCGTAGAGCAGCACGCCGTCCGCCGCGTAGCGCAGGCGGAAGGGCCCCGAGGCGAGGATGGCGGCCAGGTCCCGCTCCTGCTGCCGGAGCGGCACGATGGGCGCGAAGGAGCGGCCGGGCGCCCAGAGGAGCCAGAGGCGAAGGCCGCCCAGCCCCTGCCGGCACGCCCCCGCCACGAAGCCATCGTAGGCGTCGTACGGCTCGGCGCCGATGGCCGGCCGGTCGTAGAAGGCGACCACGGTCCCGGTCTGCCCGAAGAGGAGCGCCTGCCGGGGGACGAGGGCGGCGGCGCGGTCGAGGCTCCGCTCCAGCGGCGGCGGCAGGGGGCGGAGCCGCCAGGCCAGCTCGGGGACGGTGGCGCGCAGGGTCAGCCCTCCCGCCGCGGCCAGCAGGAGGAGCGCCGGCAGCGCGGCGCGGCCGAGCCGCTCGGCCGGCCGGAGCCGGCTCCAGGCGGCCGCCGCCTCCACCGCCCCCCAGGCCAGAAAGGGCGCCGCCCAGAGAGTGTACTGGGTGTACGGCCGATTCGGCAGCGACAGCCGGCTGAGGCCGTTGACCAGGAGGACGGCCAGCGCCGGCAGTGCCCGGAGCGGCGCCAGCAGCGGCAGCCCGGCGAAGAAGCCGAGGGCGAGCGCCCAGCTGGCGGCATGGCGGGTCACGGCGCCCGCCAGGTAGGCGGGATGGCGCAGCAGGGCCAGGAGGATCCCGCCCAGCGAGGAGCCGAGGTATCCGTAGCTGGCGGCGATGGTGTGGTCCCGCAGCCCCGGGGCGAGGCGAGGCAGGATCCAGCGCTCTTCCGCCAGCAGGAGGGCCAGCGGCAGGCCGATGGCCGGGAGGGCGCGCCGGTCGATCCGGCGCCGCCCCAGCCCCGCCAGGAGGAGCGCCAGCCCCAGCCCCGCCACCGCCACGGCCGCCTGGTTCTTGACCGCCAACGTCGCCAGGAGGAGCGGCCAGAGGAGGCGCCCCCGTCCGCTCTCCAGCGCGTAGACCGCCCAGGCCAGGAAGCAGAAGCCCAGCGCGTCCGGGTGCCACTCCACCACCACCCCCGCGATCACGCCCGGGAAGGCGTAGAGCACCGGGAGCATGACCAGCGCCCAGAAGCTGCCCCAGCGCCGCCAGGCCAGGAGCGCCAGCGGCACGGCGCCGAAGGCGAGGGCGAAGCCCTGCAGCGCGAAGAGGAGCGGCGGCCCGCCCAGGCGCAAGAGCGGCGCCAGCGCGTAGACGATCCACTGCGCCGCGTCGCCCGCGATGGGCCTGCCGTTGAGCCCGTTCCATCCCGTCCAGTCGCCGGAGGCGATGCGCGCCATGGCGTGCAGGTAGATTCCGGTGTCCCAGGCGGTCAGGAGCCAGTGCCGGTACTGGAAGAGCTTCAGCCAGGTGAAGAGCGCCCCCGCCAGGCCGGCGAGGAGCCAGGTGGCGACGACAAAGGCGCGCGCGCTCGAGGGCCAGGGCGCGCGGCGGGAGTCACGACCGGCCATGCCGCTTCCCTCCGCGGGCGGCGGCGTCCAGCGCCACCCGCGCCCGTCCCGGGAGGCTCCGCCGGCCCCTCACCGCCGTCGCCCGCCTTCGGCGGCGGAACGGCCCTCGCTCCGGGATCCCAACGCGCTCCGACCTCCCCCCGCTCCGGCGCCCCGCCCGGGGCCTCCGCCGGGGCGCGGGCTCCTCCCGCCGGGCGGGCGCGGCCTAGCGGCGCAGGCGTAGCTTCCCCGCCAGCGCCTCGAGCGCCCGCACGTCGTGGGCGTCGGCAAAGGTGTCGACGTACGGAAGCGCCGCGCGCATCCCCCGCGCCAGCGGCTGGTAGCCGGGCGTGGCCAGCAGCGGGTTGAGCCAGACGACGCCCGCGGAGCGTCGGTGAAGCTCGCGCATCGCCCGCTCCAGGCGTTCCACCTCGCCCGTGTCGAGCCCGTCGGAGAGGATGAGCACCACGGTCTCCCGACCGAGGAGGCGCTCCCCCCACGTCTGGACGAAGCGCTCCAGGGCGGCGCCGATCCGCGTCCCGCCGCCCCACTCGGCCCCCAGGCCCCGCAGCGTGGGCAGCCTTCCCGGCCCTCCCGCGCGCAGCTCGCGGGTCACCCGGCGGAGATCCGTCGAGAAGAGAAAGACCTCCACGCGCTGGGCGGAGCGCAGGAGCGCGTAGCCGAACTGGAGCATGAGGCCCGCCTGCGCGGCCATGGAGCGGCTCGCGTCCAGCAGGAGGACGAAGCGGGGACGGCGCGGCGGGTGACCGAGCCAGCAGGGGCGCCGGAGCTCGCCGCCGGTCTCGAGGCTCCGGCGGAGCGTCCGCCGGAAGGCGAAGCGCCGGCCGTGCCGGCTCGGGCGCCAGCGACGGCTCCGGCCCAGGCGGACCCGCAGGGCCAGCGCCCGGGCGGCCGCCAGCACCTCGTCCAGGCGCTCCGGGGGCACGGCGGCCTCGCCCCCCGGCATCCCCTCCGCCGGGCTGTAAAGCGCCTTCAGCGGGCGCCCGCTCCCGTCGCCCCGGGCGCCCTCCGGCTCCGCGCCCGCGGCGCCGAGCTCGGCCCCGCCGTCGCCCGCCTCCTCCGCCCCCCGCCCCAGGGGGTCCGGCTCCGCCAGGGCGGGCTCGCCGGCCGGCGGGAGGCCGGGCTCCCGGAAGAAGGCGTCGAAGAGGGCGTCGAAGACGGGCGCCTCCTCGGGCCGGGAGGAGAGGACCAGGCGGAGCGCCTCCCGCACCTGCTCCCGGTCGCCGATGGGCACGGCGGCCAGCGCGCGCAGCGCGTCGGCGCTCTCCGCCGGCCCCACCAGGAAGCCGTTCCGGCGGAGCGCCCCGGCGAAGCGGAGCACCTGGCGCGAGAGCCATCGCCCGCCCTCCGCTCTGTACGTCTTCCTTCCCTCCCGCCCACCATGGTACTCGCGCCCGAGCCCTCCCGGCCGGGCCGCTCAGGCCGGCCAGCCGAAGGCCTGTCGCAGGCGGCGCGCGCCGCTCCGGCTGACGGGCACCTCCCTGCCGGCGGGCGCCCGCAGCCGCAGGCGGTAGGTGCCGTGGAAGAAGGGCACCAGCTCCGCCACCTGGCGCAGGTTGACGATGTAGGCGCGGTGGCAGCGGCAGAAGAGGTCGTCCGGCAGGAGCCGCTCCAGCCGCTGCAGCGGGGCCCGGACGCGGACGCTGCGGCCGTCCACCAGGTGCGCCTGCACCTCGTCGCCGCGGGCCTCCAGGTAGGCGACGACCTCGGGCTGGAGCGGCAGGAGCCTCTCGCCCTCCTGGCCGGGCAGGGCCTGGACCCGCCGCGCCGGCAGCTGCTCGAGAAGCCGGTCGACGGTCTCGGCCAGGCGGGTGGGGTCGACGGGCTTGAGCAGGTAGTCGACGGCGCGCAGGCCGAACGCCTCCAGGGCGTACTCGTCGAAGGCGGTGACGAAGACGAGCCGCGGCCGCCAGCGCCTGCGCCCGAGGATGGCCGCCCAGTCCAGCCCGCCCAGCCCGGGCATCTGGATGTCGAGAAAGAGCGCGTCGCAGGGCTGGGCGGCCAGGAGCGCCTCGGCCTCGCCCGCGCTCCCGGCCTCGCCCACCACCGTCAGCGCCGGGAAGCGCTCCAGGAGGTAGCGGAGCTCGGAGCGGGCGGGCGCCTCGTCGTCGACCAGGATGGCGCGGAGGCTCATCCGGCCGCCTCCTTCCCCGCCCTCTCCAGGGGCAGGACCGCCCGCACCGCGGTCCCGCGCCCCGGCCGCGAGCGGATGCGCAGTCCCGCCTCCGGTCCGTAGAAATGGACCAGCCGTTCCTGCACGTTGGAGAGCCCCACCCCCGTCCCCCGGCCGACGCCGGGCTCGAGCACGTGCGGCAGCCGCTCGGCGGGTATGCCCACACCGTCGTCGGCCACCAGCAGGTGGAGATGCGCCCCCCGCGCCCGCAGTCGGACGCGCAGCCGCCCGGCGCCCGCCCGCGGCAGGATCCCGTGTACCAGCGCGTTCTCCACCAGCGGCTGCAGGGTGAGGGCGGGAATGAGCGCCCGGCGGGCGCGTGCGTCGGCGCGCACCTCCGCCCGGAGCCGGTCGCCGAAACGCGCCTGCTCCAGCCTCAGGTAGGCTTCCAGGAAGCGGAGCTCCTGGCTCACCGGCACCCGCTCGGCGCGCACCGCCAAGACCCGGCGCAGGAAGGTGGCAAGCTCCATCAGCAGCCCCCGCGCCCGCTCCGGGTCGCTGCGGCTGACCGCGATCACCGTGTTGAGGGCGTTGAACAGGAAGTGCGGCCGGATCTGCGCCTGCAGCGCCTCCAGGCGGGCCTGCGCGAGCAGCTGCCTCTGCCGGTCGGCCTCCGCCAGCGCCGCCTGCAGGCTGAGCAGCTCGCTCATGCCCGCGGCCAGGCGCGCGTCGTCGGCCCCGCCCGGCGCCTCGGGCGAGGCCCGGTAGAGCTTGACGGTGCCCACCACGCGGCCCTCCAGGCGGAGCGGGGCGATGACCGCCGAGCGGACGGGACAGGGGCAGCCCGGCACGGGGCAGCGCAGCTCGGCCTTGTCGTGGACGCGCGTGATGCGGCCGCTGCGGATGGCCTGGCGCGTCGCCTCCGTCTGGATCGGCATCCCCGCCTCCACGTGGGGACAGCCCCGCCCCTCGTAGGCCAGGACGCGGCGGGTATCGGTGATGGCCACGGCGTCTGCCCCGGAGAGGCCGAGGATGATGCGGGCGATGCGCCGGGCCGCTTCGGCGGGCAGGGGAGGCTCCATGGGTCGGGCTTCCTCCAGCGAAATGTCTTTTCACATGCCGATTCGGATGCCTATTGTACACGGCGCCGGCCGCCGGGGCCACCGCTCACCCCCCGTCTCGGACCGTCCGGCGGCGGCGGACGACCGCCCGGCGGCCGTTCCTGGCCGCAGCGGGGCGTACCGGGGTATAAAGGCCACACCTTCCTTCGCGCCCGGCGCCCCGGCGCCGGCGGGCCGCCCGCCGGGCCGTCCGCCGGGTCGCGGAAGGCGGGACGGCGGATGCGTGGCGAGGAGGGGATGGAACGATGGAGGGCGGCAGGGTTCGCGAACGCGTCCGCCGCGAGGCGGAACGCCTGGAGAGGGAGTGGGCGGAGGAGTCGCGCTGGGAGGGGATCCGGCGCGACTACTCCGCCTACGACGTGATCCGCCTGCGCGGGTCGGTCCGCGTCGACCAGCCGCTGGCGCGCCGCGCGGCGGAACGTTTCTGGAGGCTCCTGCACGAGCGGCCCTTCGTCCCGGCGCTGGGTGCGATGACCGGCGGGCAGGCGGTGCAGATGGTCAAGGCGGGCCTGGAGTCCATCTACCTGAGCGGCTGGCAGGTGGCCGCCGACGCCAACCTGGCGGGCGAGACCTACCCCGATCTGAGCCTCTATCCCTCCAACAGCGCCCCGGCGCTGGTGCGGAGGATCGTGCGCGCCCTCCTGCGCGCCGACCAGATCGACTGGCTGGAGGAGCGGGAGGAGACCGACTGGCTGGTGCCCGTCGTGGCCGACGCCGAGGCGGGCTTCGGCGGGCCGCTCAACGTCTTCGAGCTGACCCGGGCGCTCATCGAGGCGGGCGCCGCCGCCGTCCACTTCGAGGACCAGCTGGCGGCGGAGAAGAAGTGCGGCCACATGGGCGGCAAGGTGCTGGTCCCCACCTCGCAGCACATCCGCACGCTCCAGGCCGCCCGCCTGGCGGCCGACGTGCTGGGCGTCCCCACGCTCGTCATCGCCCGCACCGACGCCCTGGGCGCCAACCTGCTGACCAGCGACGTCGATCCCCGCGACCGGCCCTTCCTGACCGGCGAGCGGACGCCCGAGGGCTACTTCCGCGTGCGCAACGGGCTGGAGGCGGCCATCCAGCGCTCGCTGGCCTACGCGCCCTACGCCGACCTGCTCTGGTTCGAGACCGCCCGCCCCGACCTGGAGGAGGCGCGCCGCTTCGCGGAGGCCGTCCACCGCCGCTTCCCCGGCAAGCTCCTGGCCTACAACTGCTCGCCCAGCTTCAACTGGCGGCGCCATCTGGACCAGGCCGAGATCGCGCGCTTCCAGCGCGAGCTGGGCGAGATGGGCTACCGCTTCCAGTTCATCACCCTGGCCGGCTTCCACGCGCTCAACGCCAGCATGTTCCAGCTGGCCCGCGGCTACGCCGAGCGCGGCATGAGCGCCTATGTGGAGCTGCAGGACCAGGAGTTCGCCATGGAGCGCGAGGGGTACACGGCCACGCGCCACCAGCGCGAGGCCGGCGCCGGCTACTTCGACGCGGTGGCCGAGGTGATCAGCGGCGGGCTCGCCTCCACGCTGGCGCTGCGCGGCTCCACCGAGGAGGAGCAGTTCGAGGGCGAGGAGGGCCCGGAGCGCATCGCCGCCGAGGCCTGACGGCGCCGGGAGGGCGGGGGGTCGCCGCCCGCCCTCCCGGGCGGCCCTCACTCCGCCCCCTCCAGCCGGAAGCCCGCCTGGCGGAGCGCCGCCAGCGCCTCCGCCAGCCGCTCCTCCGGGACCAGGAGAAAGTCGGTCCGGTAGGAGGAGAGGGCGAAGACGGGCACCCCCGCGGCGGCCAGCGGCCTGAGGAGCCCCTCCAGGACGCCCACCAGCGCCAGGTCCAGCGGGCCCTCCAAGGCCAGCGCCCGCCAGCCGCCCGCCGCCTCCCGGCCGGGCGGCACCGCCTCCTCGGGCAGCACCAGGCTCAGTTCCTCGTCGCTGCGCAGGCAGGCCGCCAGCCCGGCCGCCCGCGGCTCCCGTGCCCATCCGGGCAGGGGCGCGCCGGCGGGCAGCGAGAGCAGCGCCAGCCGCCCGGGCAGGAGGCGCAGCCTCGGGCCCGTCGCCGGCGGAGCCGCCGGGACCGGCCCTGCTCCCCCGCCGGCCGTGCCCGGCACGGGCGGCGCCTGCGCGCCCCGGGGAGAGCCGCCCGCCGGGGCCGGCGCGCCCGCCAGGGCGGCGAAGAAGTCGGCCACGAGGCGGTTGGCCTTCTTCTGGGTGCTGAAGTTCCGCCACTCGTGGCCGGCGTCGAAGAGCTCCAGGCGCGCCCCCGGCACCAGGGCGACCAGGCGCCGCCCCTCTTCGGGCGGGATCACCTCGTCCTCGCTTCCGTGGACCACCAGCAGCGGCACCGCCAAGCGGCCCAGCGCCTTCTCCCAGGCCGGGCGCGGGTAGCGCTCCAGGATCTCGGCGGCGTACCTCCAGGGCAGGAGGAAGTCGGGCGCCCGCTCGTCGAAGCGCAGCAGGTAGCCGCGCTCGCGCCAGGCCTCGAGCCGCTCCTGGTACTCGGGGTTGGCCAGCGGCCAGGAGGGCGCCGACATGACGGCCACCCCGGCCAGCCGGCCGCCCTGCCGAGGGGCCTGCCCCCCGCCGGCCGCCTCCTCCAGCGCCGCCGCCAGGCAGGCGGTCCCCCCCAGGCTGTGCCCGAAGAGAAAGAGCCGGTCGTAGTGCGGCCGGGCCATCTCCAGGAGCAGGCGCAGGTCCTCCACCCAGGCCGGGAAGGAGAGCCCCTCGAAGCCGCCGCTCGCCTCGTTGCCGTGGTTGGGAAAGTCCGCCACCCAGGCGTCCAGCCCGCGGCGGTTCAGCTCCCTGGCCAGCCGGCTCATGCGCTGCACGCGGCGCGAGGAGCCGAGCCCGTGGACGAGGAGCGCCGCGGCGGCCGCCCCCTCCGTCCGGTAGAGGTCCAGCACCAGCGTCTGCCCGCGCCCGTTGGCCAGGTACCACTTCCTGCCTGCGTCCTCCTCCAGAAGGCCACCCTCCCTCCCTCTCTCTCCCCGCCCTACGCCGCGGCCGGGCCGCCCGCCGCGGGCACGGCGCGCAGGACGACGAAGGCGCCCCTCCCCCAGCCGGGCTCCACCGGCTCCGGGCGCCCGCCGCGCCGCTCCCCCTCCCGCGGCGACCCGAAGAGGGTCTGCCGCGCCGCCGTCACCTCGAAGCCCGCCCGGCCCAGCGCCGCCCGCAGCTCCTCGACGGAGTAGAAGCGGGCGCCGCGG
>JAIMAT010000087.1 GCA_023511835.1 Bacillota bacterium
GCGGCGTAGACCAGCACCGCCATCAGGTTGGCGGCGAAGCCGGTCCAGATGACGAGGCGCGAGCGCCGGAAGCCGTAGACCTCGGTCAGCACGTCGCCGAAGAGGTAGGTCAGCGGGAAGACCACCACCCCGCCCGGCAGGGCGAGGCCGGCCACGCTGACCAGGCGGCCGGCGACCACGTTGGCGACGAGCAGCGTGGCCACGAAGGCGCCGGCCACGATCACGAAGAGGGCGGAGAACTTGCGCTCCATGGGCCTCCGACCTTCCTCCGGCGGCTCCCCGCGACCTCCGGGCCCCCGGCGGGCCTCCGGAACCTTCCGCCCGGCCCCGCGGGCCGTGTCGGGCGCCGCCCGGCAGGTAGCATACTACCCGTCCACCGCCGCGGAAGTCGCCCGACGGCCGCGAGACTTCTTAGGCTTCGCTCAGGTGCCCTTCACCACCGTTTCAGCGACACGTGCCATGATGCTTCCGGGGGTGAAACGGAGATGGACATGTGGGATCCGTCGCGGGATGACGAGGCGCGCCGGACGGGCGACGGGGCCTGGCAGGCGGACGGCCGCCTGGAGGGCGGAGCCGGCGAGGCCTTCCGGCCGGAAGCCGACGAGCCCGCACCCCTGCAGTCGCCCCTGCAGTCGCCGGAGGTGGAAGAGGAGCCGATCCCGGCGACGAGCCGCCCGACGCGCCGCCGCTGGCGCCCCCGCCGGGCGGTGGCCGTGGCCGTGGTCGTCGCCCTGCTGGTCGGCCTGGCCGGCGGTGCCGCGCTGGGCTACTTCTGGGTCGGGCACGGCGGCGGCGGCACGGCGGGGCTTCCTCCCCTGACCGCCGCCAGCGGCGGGCAGGCCGGCGGACAGGCCGGTCTCGCCGCAACGGCCAACACCGACGTCTCCTCGCTGGCCACGCCGGTCACCCGCGTCTACCAGGCGGTGGGGAACGCGGTGGTGGCCATCCAGTCGCAGTCTTCGAGCCCGTTCGGCACGCAGAGCGGCCTGGGCTCCGGCTTCTTCATCGACACGCAGGGCCATATCGTCACCAACTACCACGTCATCGAGGGGGCCGACCAGCTGACGGTCCAGCTGGCCGACGGCCGCACCTATTCGGCGCACGTGGTCGGCACCGACCCCGGCAACGACCTGGCCGTCATCCAGCCGGACCAGGCGATCCCGGACATCACGGTGGCTCCCCTGGGTGACTCGGACAAGGTGCTGGTGGGCGAGCTGGCCATCGCCATCGGCAATCCGTTCGGCTACGACCACACGGTGACGGCGGGCATCGTCAGCGCGCTGGGGCGGACGCTGCCCTCCGGCAACCAGCACTCCATCGCCGGCATGATCCAGACCGACGCCGCCATCAACCCGGGCAACTCGGGCGGCCCGCTCCTGGACGCCAACGGCGAGGTGATCGGCATCAACACCGCCATCGAGGCGCCCAACGGCGGGCGCTTCAGCGGCGGCCAGGCGGGCAACGTGGGCATCGGCTTCGCCATCCCCATCAACACCCTCAAGGCGGAGGCGAGCCAGCTGCTCGCCGGCGGGCAGGTGCAGCACGCCTGGCTGGGCATCAGCGGGATGGAGCTGACGCCCCAGGTGGCCTCGCAGTACGGCCTCCCCGTCAGCTCGGGCGTGCTGGTGGTGGAGACGCTGCCCGGCAGCCCCGCGCGCAGCGCCGGCCTGCAGGCGGCGACGGTCGACCCGACCACCGGCCAGCCGGACTTCTCCTCGGCCGACGTCATCACCGCGGTCAACGGCCAGAAGGTCACCTCGGCGGTCCAGCTCTCCTCGCTGCTCGACCGGGTGGGGGTGGGCCGGACGGCCACGCTGACCGTGGTGCGGGGCGGTCGCACGCTCCAGATCCCGGTCCGCCTGGCCGCCTGGCCGGCCAGCCTGCCGGGCTGAGCCGGAGCCGCGACCCCGAGTCAGCGAGCGTGCAGGAGGGGGCGGGTGCGACCCGCCCCCTCTCCTTGCTCCGCCTCCTCCGCGCCTCAGCGCTCCTCGCCGGGCCAGCGCCAGGCGGCGCTCCAGCGCGGCGGCCGCCGCTCGGCGAAGGCGCGCGGTCCCTCCACGGCATCGGCGCTGGCGTAGACGACCCGGTACAGCTCGGCCGCACGGTCGAGGCCGGCCTTGAGGCCCAGGCTCATGGCCTCGCGCAGCGCGCGCTTGGCGGCGAGGACGCTGAGCGGCGCGTTGGCGGCGATGCGCTCCGCCAGCTCGAGCGCTCCCTCCAGCAGGCGGGCGGGCGGCAGGAGGCGGTTGACAAAGCCCAGCTCGTAGAGACGCCGCGCGGGCAGCGGCTCGCCGGTCATGGCCAGCTCCAGCGCCACCGCCAGCGGCAGCTGGCCGAGGAGCGGCACCGCCCAGGGCGAACCGCGCCCCACCCTGGCCTCGGCGATGGCGAAGGTGGCCTCCTCGCTGGCCAGGCGCAAGTCGGCGTTCTGCACCAAGAGGAAGCCGCCCCCCGCGGCGACGCCGTTGACCGCCGCCAGGACGGGCTTCCGCACCTCCAGCATGCGCCGCATCAGCGGGTCGCGCACCCGCGCCAAGAGGTCCTCGCCGCGCGCGCTCAGCTCGGCCTGCTCCTTCAGGTCCATGCCGGCGCAGAAGGCCCGCTCGCCGGCGCCGGTCAGGACCACCACGCGGATGCGGTCGTCGCGGTCCACCTGCTCCCAGAAGTCGGTGAGCAGGTTCCAGAGCGTGCTCGAGAGGGCGTTCCTGCGCTCCGGCCGGTCCAGGGTGAGGAGCGCCACCCCCTGGCGGATCTCCAACCTGAGCGGCTCCGCCTCAGCCATCGCCCGGCACCTCCACCTCGAGGCGGAGGAGCGCGTTGCCCAGCGACTTGCCCGTCTGGTCGAAGCGGAGCGTGCGCGTGGCGCCGCCGCCCAGCGCCCGCCGCATCACCACGTTCAGGGCCAGGATGTTGGGCAGTTCGTAGACCTCCACCTCGCCCTGGACGACGCCCTTCATCAGCGCCTTCACCCGCGCCGGCGTCACCTCGCGGCGGAGCACCTGGTAGGCCGCCTCGTCGAAGGCGAGCAGGCCGACGTTGGAGACGTCGCCCTTGTCTCCCGAGCGGGCGTAGCAGAGCTCCGCCAGCCGCTTCCTCGCCACGGTCGTCGCCTCCTTGCCGCGCCGGGGGCGCGCCCCGCACCGCCACTCCCGCCCGGGCCGGCCGCCCCCGCGCGCCTCAGGCGTCCAGGGTGCGGACGCGCACCTCCACCGCCTCGCGCGGCACCAGCGTGGGGAAGAGCGAGATCACCTGCCGCGTCCGCAGCGGCGCGCCCCAGCCGGTGCCGGCCGGCCCCCAGGTGGTGGCCAGGAAGAACTCCCTGCGCGCCGCCTCCGCCTCCTCCCGCGTCCGCGTGTGGACGGCCACGCGCAGCTCCACCTCGTTCACCTGCTCCTCGTCCGCCGGCCAGGGGGCCGCCTCGCCGTGGAGCATGTCGATGCCCACGCGGTCGAAGCGGAGGCCCAGCGGCCGGACGCCGCGCATCTCCAGGCGGCGGCGGAGCCACTCCTCCAGGTGGCGCGCCTTCTCCAGCGCATGCGGCCAGCTGACGCCCAGCCGCCCCTCGGCGATCCAGCCGTCGGCGTAGCCGATCTGCACCTTGAGCGTCTCCGGCCGCGGCCCGCCGCCCATGTCGCGGACGAGCACCCGGTCCCCGCCCAGGTCCTCCAGGCGGAGACGGGTGAAGTCGGCCACCGCGTCGGGCATCACGTACTGCCTCGGGTCGTGCACCTCGTAGACCAGGTGTTCCTTGACCGACCAGGCGTCGACCCGGCCCCCCGTGCCGGGGAGCTTGGTGATCACCGCCTCGACGCGGCCGTCCGGCGACTCCGTCACTTCGGCGACGGGATAGCCCAGGTTCCAGGGCTCGGGCGTCTCGCGCCAGCGGACGGTCATGCCGCCGGTCACCATCTCGGCGCACTCGATGAGGTGGCCCACCGTCACCGCGGCGGCGATCCGGTCCCAGTAGGGCTCCTCGTACCGCCAGCCGAACTCGTGCATGAGGGGGCCGACGAAGAGGGCGTTGTCCGAGACGCGGCCGGTGATCACCAGCTCCGCGCCGCCCGCCAGCGCCTCGACGATCCCCTCCGCCCCCAGGTAGGCGTGAGCCGCCACGATGCGCTCGCGGATGCCGTCGAGGCCGCGCTCGCCGGTGTCCAGGTTGACGAACTCCCAGCCCTGCGCCTCCAGCTGGGGAAGCTTGGCCAGCACGTCGTCGCCCTCCACCACGCCCACGCGCAGGGGCAGGCCCAGCTCGCGGGCGACGGCCAGCGCCCGCTCGGCGGCCGCCGCCGGGTTTGCGCCGCCCCCGTCGGCCACCAGCCGCACCCCGTTCCGCTTGGCGGCAGGAAGGATGCGGCGCACCATCTCCACCATGTCCTCGATGTAACCCTTGGCGGGGTCGCGCAGGCGCTCGCGCTGGAGGAGCGACATGGTCAGCTCGGCCAGGTAGTCGAAGCCGATGTAGTCGACGCCGCCCCGCTCGGCCAGCTCCAGCGCGGGCTCGAGCGCCGAGCCCCAGTAGCCGGAGCCGGAGCCGAGGCGGACGGTGCGTCCCCCCTCCGCCCCGGGCCGGGCGGCAGGACCGCCGGGGACCGCCACCTCCCCACCTCCCGCAGGAAGCTTCGCCCGGCGGGAAGGGCTTCCTTCGCGCCACGCGCGCGACGCGGCGTCGAAGTTGCGCCGTCGGCGGAGCCGGCCGGGCCGCGCGCCTCTGTTCTAGAGTAGAGATGGTGGAAGATATGGAAAGGTGGCCGGGACCGCCGGCCCCGTGCCGGGGAGGGAGGTTTTCGTGAACCGCGCTTCCACGCTCCTGCTGGCGGCCGCCTCGCATCCCGCCGCACCCCGCGCCGCCGTCCCGCCGGCGCCCCTGGCGCCCTTCGTAGGCCCCTGGCAGGCGGAGCCCACGCTCCTCCTTCCGGCCTCGCTCGCCGCCCTCCTCTACGCGGCCGGTTGGCTCCGGCTGCGGCGCGCGGGCGGGGCGGGGACGGCGACCGGCTGGCGGGCGGCCGCCTTCGCCGCGGGGCTGCTCACGGTGCTCTGGGCGCTCCTGGGCCCCCTGGACGACTTGGGCGACCGCTCCTTCGCCTTCCACATGGTCCAGCACGAGGTGCTGACCATGGTCTCGGCACCGCTCCTCCTGCTGGGCCTCCCAGGCCCGATCCTGGTCTGGGCGCCGCCCCGGGGCTGGAGCCGGCAGGCCCTGCCCTGGCTTGGCCACCGGCGCTGGCTACGCCGCCTGGGCGCCTGGCTCGGACGGCCGGCGGTGGCCTGGGCGCTCTTCAACGGAACGCTCCTCCTCTGGCACCTGCCACCCCTCTACAACGCCGCCCAGGGCAACGACTGGACCCACTACGCCGAGCATCTCTCCTTCCTGGCCACCGCCCTGGTCTTCTGGGCGCAGCTGGTCGGGCTGGCGCCCCGCGCCCGTCGCCTCGCCCCCGGTACCGCGGCCGGCTACGTGGCGGCCAGCATGCCGGTGAGCATGCTCCTGGGCATCTGGTTCCTCTTCAGCCCGGTCCCCGTCTACGCCCACTACGCCGCCGTCCGCAACCCTTACGGGTGGAGCGTCCTCCTGGACCAGCAGCTGGCCGGGGCGGTCCACCTGCTGCTGGCCATGGTCTACATGATGGCGCTGGTCGGCTACTACCTGGCCCGGCTCCTGGCCGAGGCCGAGGAGCGCGAGGCCTCGCTGCCCCGGCCCGGCGCCCCCGGGGCCGGCGCCTGAGCGCCCGCCGGCCGCCACCTCCGTCGGTCGCTCGACCGGCCCGGCTCCGCGCGGCTCAGGCCGGCTCGATGCCCGCGATCAGCGCTCCCGGCTCCGCCGCCGCCTCCGCAGGAAGGAGCAGGCGCAGGCGGCCGCTGGCCGGCGCCTCGATCTCGTACTGGACCTTCTCCACCGCCAGCTCGGCGATCACCTCGCCCCGCTCCACGCGGGCCCCGTCCTCGCGTAGCCAGACCAGCCGCACCCCTTGCGCCGCCTCCTCCGGCTCCCAGAGGTCGGCCGGGATCCGCACCTCCACCATACCCGCTCACTCCCCCGCCGGGCGCGGCACGGCCCGGGCGGTGCCCCGCCGGACCGCCTCCCAGGCCAGCTCGGCCACATGGGCGACGCGCAGCTCCCCGCCGCGGCCGGCCCGGCTGGCGCCCAGCCGCATTTGAAGATAGCAGCCGGGATTGGCGACGGCGACCACCTGCGCCCCGCTCCGACCGACCGCCTCCATCTTCCCGTCCAGGAGGGCCATGGAGGCCTCCTGGTGGGTGAAGTTGTAGATGCCGGCCGAGCCGCAGCAACGGTCGGCGCCCTCCATCTCCACGTAGCGGTAGCCGGGCAGGCTGGCCAGGATCTCGCGCGGCTCGCGGAAGACGTGCTGCCCGTGACGGAGGTGGCAGGAGTCCTGGTAGGTGACCGCCGGCGGCTCTCCGGCCGGCCCCGCTTCCGGCTCCGCACCCTCCGGCGCCTCCGGCGGCTCCACCGGCTCCAGCGCCACCAGCTGGCTCCAGTCCCGCACGCTCCGGCTGAAGAGGGCGGCCCGCTCGGCCCACTCCGGATCGCCGGCCAGCAGCCGACCGTACTCGCCCAGGAAGGCCCCGCAGCCGCCCGCGTTCTCCGCCACCAGCGGCCGGCCCGCCGCCTCCCAGGCGGCGATGTTCCGCCTGGCCAGGCGCGCCGCCTCGTTCTCGTCGCCGGCGTGGGCGTGGAGGGCGCCGCAGCAGGGCGCCCCCCCGAGCGGACGGACCGGGTATCCCGCCGCGCGGAGGAGCGCCACCGTCGCCCGGTTGACCGGCTCGAAGAGCGCCTCGCTGACGCAGCCCGGGAACCAGCCCACCTCGGGCAGCGGGCCGGCGGCCGCCCCGGCGTGCGCGGGCGTGCCTCGACTCTCCACCTCCTCGTCCTCCGCATCCACCGTTTCCGGAAGCATGGGCGCCATCCGGTCGAGGCCGCCCGGCAGTGTGCGCAAAAGCGGCTCGCCCAGCCTGCGCGCCAGGGGGTCCCTCTGGTACCAGCGTCCCAGCCGGCCGATCAGGCGGAGGAGCGTCGGATGCTCCACCGCCTGGAGCAGCGCGCGCCCCACCGGCCCCAGCGGGTCGATGCCGGGCAGTCGCGCCAGCTCCGCCCGCGCCGCCTCCAGCACCTCGCCGTAGCGGACGCCCGACGGGCAAGCGCTCTCGCAAGCGCGGCAGCCCAGGCAGAAGTACATCTGCTCCGCGAACCAGGCGTCCGGCTCGATGCGCCTCTCGCGCACCGCCTCCACCAGCGCCAGCCGCCCGCGCGGGGAGGCCGCCTCCCGCTGCGTCAGCGCGTAGGTCGGGCAGGCCGGCAGGCAGAAGCCGCACTTGATGCAGTGCGCGATCTGCTCGGCCGCCGCCTCGCCGCCGAACTCCGCCCAGCGGCCGCCCTGCGCCCGTCGCTCCAGCGCCGGGAAGGCGCCTGCCGGCGACGCCTCCCGTCGTTCCTCGTCCTCCCGGGCCACGCTCACGAGCCCCTCCCTCCTTCCGCTCGCGTCCCCCCGGCCGCGAAGAGCCCCAGCGGGTCGAAGGCGCGGGCGACGCGCTCCTCCAGCGCGGCGCGGGCGGGGTCGGGGGGCAC
>JAIMAT010000088.1 GCA_023511835.1 Bacillota bacterium
CGCCGGGGTGCTCTCCTTGGCCGGAGGCCTCGCCTTGGACCAAGGCGTTCCTTGGGCCGCCTGGCTCGCCCTCGCGGTCCTCGCGGGCTACGTCTCCCATCTCGTGCTCGACCTGGCCAACCCGACGCCCGAGCTGCTCCTCTGGCCCTGGTCGAGGAAGAGGATCCGGCTGACCTGCATCCCCGCTCTGCCCGAGGGAGGTCTTGCGGAGAATGCGCTGGAGGCGCTGGTGGCCTGTCTGGCCCTCGCCGGCGCCTGGGCCGCGCTCGGCCCGGATACGCTTTCTCATCTCCGAGAGGTGGTACGCCCATGATCGAGGCGATCGTCACCCGCGCCACCGAGGCTGCCGTGGCTTCCCTGGTGGGCGCAGACGGCCACCTCGAGGTGGTCGAGCGCGGTGGAGGCGGCCCGGCCGTCGAGGCGGCCGCCCGGGTGCCCTCCGACACCCTAGTCGTCGATGCGGACGCGCTCCCGGGCATCGGTCCCCTCGTCACTTACCGGCTTGCCCGGCCCCAGAGCCGCGCGATCGTCCTCGCCCCGGGCCGCTCGCCCGGGGATGGACTCCTCGCGAGCGTCGCGGCGCTGGGCATCTACGACATCGTCACCGACCTGGAAGAGCTCTCGGCTGTGTTGGCTCGGCCTCCGGCCACTCTCGCCCAGGCCATCCGCTGGATCGACCCGAGCCAGGAACCCGGTGCGCAGGCTGCCACGGCCACCCGCATCGAGGTGGTCGACCGCCTCGTTCCCCTGGGGGCGCGCAGCCAGCTCATCGCCGTCGGCGGCATCGCCCCCGGCGTGGGGACCACTACGGTGGCGGCCGCCATCGCCGGTGCGCTCGCCCGGCGCTGGGGCGTCTACCTGGTCGAGGCCAGTCAGGTGCCCTCGGCGGCCCTGGGCGCGGCGGAGCCAGGCGAGTGGGTTCCCCGGCTGGCGGTGGTACCCGGCGCGCTCGTGAGCGTGGCCGAGGGCGAGGAGGCGGGGAAGCCCCTGCCCTATGCCCGGCCCCCCGAGGCGTGGGAGCGGGTGATGGAGGTCCTCCGCGCCCGCGACCGGCCCTACGTGGTCGCCGACCTGGGCACGGTCGACGTCGGCGTGGACGAGCTCTGGCGGCTCGCCAGTCGCCATGCGGACCTGACGGTCCTCGTGGGCCCGGGCGAGCCCGCTCGCTTCGCCTGGTGGCTCGCCTGGCGGTGGCGCGCGAGGCGCCACCGGGCGCTTCCCAGTACGGTGGTCCTCACGGGCTCAGGGGTGAGCCCCCGCAACTGGTGGCTCGCGATGTCGGACGGCGACCCCGGCTTCCCGCCGGCGTCCGTCCGCGCGGTCCACTTCCCGCGCTTGGAGCCTCGCCTCCGCGACGGGCGGTGGGAGACGCCGCCGGCCTACCCCGACGGGGAAGAGTCTCTTCGGGCGGCCGTGCGGGAGATCCTCGGCGACCTCTGGCCGCCGGAGCCGGAAGGGAGACCCCGCCCGAAGCTGCCATGGCTGCCGAGGAGGAAATGAGACCCCGGCGGCTCCGGCTGAGCCTGCCCCCGCCGGGCTCCCCGCTCCAGCAAGGGTCGCTCAGGCCGTGAGCATATGCTCGGCCTCCGGCCTCCGCTATCCCTCCCGGCCCTCGCTCTTTGCTTCGCTCCGCCCTTGCCTCCACGCCCGCCGGGACGGCGCTCCGCGCCTGGCCCTCGGCTCTCAGAGCCGCCGGCGGGCGGCGAGCCGGAGGAGGTGATCGCGATGGAGGACGACGGACGGGTGCTCGGCGTCAAGGTGGTGCGCGCCTGCAAGTGGTGCCATGGCGACGGCGTAGTCGATGTCCAGGACGAGGAGGGTCGCTGGGACGAGGAGGAGTGCTACTTCTGCGAGGGGACCGGGGTGGAAGAGGTGCGCGTTTCGCTCGGCGAGCTGAAGCGGCTCCTGGAAGGCGCCGGGCGGCCGGAGCAAGATGGGCCGAAGGGTGGTAGAGTCTAAGGTGCAAGAAAGGGTGGGTCCCGTGTCGGAGGAAGTGGCCGCAACGCGCGAACCAGGTGGGCCCGGGGCTCCAGTGGACGCCTCCTGGCTGATCCTGCAGCGCCTGGACGACCTCCGGCGCGCCCAGGACGAGCTCAAGGCGGACGTAAAGGAGCGATTGGACGCCTTTGGGCGCGCCCAGGATGAACTGAAGGCGGACATCAAGGCCTTGCGGGCGGACCTTGAGGCGAAGATCGAGTCGGTGCGGAACTGGTCGCTGGGCCTCTTGCTCCTGGCCATCCTGGGCCTTCTCGCGAAGCTCCTGATCCCCGGAGCATAACCGACAAGTTCAGACATCCAGAACCCGAGAAGGGCGGCCCAAGCGGCCGCCCTTCCTGTTTGGAGGTGCGTCCCATGCCGGTCGGACCCTGCCCCCTCTGCGGGGCGGAGGAGCTCGAGGAGATGGAGGACGGCTGGCAGTGCCCGGAGTGCGACTGGGTGCTCTGGCGCGAGATCGGGCATCGACCGCTCAGCGACGCCGAGGCAGCCGAGCTCTGCAAGAAGGGAAAGACCGCGGTCCTGAACGGTTTCCGCTCCAAGGCCGGGAAGCCGTTCAAGGCCGCCCTCAAGGTGGAGGACGACGGCAAGGTCGTCTTCGACTTCCCCGAGCGGCCGCCTGCGGAGCCAGTCGGAAAGTGCCCGGCCTGCGGAGCGGACGTCATCGAGCACGAGCGCTCCTACTCCTGCTCGGCGTGGCGGGAGACCGGCTGCTCTTTCGCTCTCTGGAAGGAGATCGCCGGCCACCGGGTGACGCGGGCGGAGGCGACGTCGCTCCTCCGTGGAGAGGTGGTGGGGCCGGTCCGGCTCAAAGGTCGGAGCGGCCGGCGTTTCCGGGCTCGGCTCCGCCTCGGGGAGGACCACCGCGTCGAGTTCATCTTCGACGACACCGCCAAGGCCGTCTCGTGATCACTCGGACCGCCACAGGGGGTCGGGCTGAGCCCGGCCCCCTTTCTCCTTTCCCGGAGGTGCCGAGCTTTGAACCCCGAGACCGTGCGGGAGCGGGTCCAGGCGCTCCACAAGCGACTCGAGGAGGGCATCGCCCGCCTCCAGACCGCCGAGGAGTGGCAACGCTACCTCAAGGTTCAAGCCCGCTTCCACCGCTACAGCTTCGCCAACACCCTGCTCATCCTTGCCCAGCGGCCCGACGCCACCCTGGTGGCCGGCTACCGCACCTGGCAGGAGCTCGGGCGCCACGTCCGGCGCGGCGAACACGGCATCGTCATCCTCGCTCCCGTAGTCGTCCGGCCCCGAAGGACGGAGGGCGTGCGCGAAGAGCGCCCGGATTCGCCGGACGAGGGCGTCGAGGGGAAGGAGGACGAGAAGGAGCGCGGCCGCGAGGCGGAGGGGCAGCGCGTGGTTGCTTTCCGCCCCGTCTACGTCTTCGACGTGAGCCAAACCGAGGGGAAGCCCCTCCCCGAGCCGCCCGTCCAGACGCTCCGAGGCCACTCCGAGGCGGCCGAGCGCCTCTATCGCGCTCTTCTCCGGATCGCGCAGGAGGAGGGGATCCGCGTGACGGTGGCCCCGGAGCTCGGGGGCGCCCACGGGATCTGGCATTCCCGCGAGCGGGAGATCAGCCTTCTCGCGTCTGACCCGCTGGATCAGCGGGCGAAGACGCTCGCTCACGAGCTCGCACACGCCTGGCTTCATCCGTCGGGCTACGGTCATCCCGACAACCGCCCGCGCGCCGAAACCGAGGCTGAGAGCGTGGCTTACGTGGTCTGTGCGGCACGAGGGCTCGACACGTCGCGCTACTCCTTCGCCTACGTGCTCGGCTGGGCCCAAGATCCGAAGCTCGTTCGCGAGTCAGGAGAGCGGATCCAGGCGGCCGCCAGGCGGATGGTCGAGCGGGTCGAGGAGCTCGAGCAGAGACAAAGCCATGAGAGCGCACGTACCAGACTTCGGAGACCGCGGGCCGAGCGCGACGAGACCTTGGCCCTTGAACGATAGGAGGCATCGCCATGGACGACCGCATCCGCAATGAGAACGGGGAGCCCCTGGTGCTCACCGTCGCCGAGGTGGCCCGGCTCCTGAGGGTCGGCCAGACCACCCTGCGCCAGGCGCTCAAGCGGGGCGACATCCCGCATGTCCGCCTGGGGCGGCGCATCCTGATCCGCCGCGACGCGCTCCTCACGTGGATGGAGGAGCGGGAGCACAGCCACGTGATCACGACCGGCTGAAGGGCCGCCCGCGAAGGTCTCGGCGGCCCCCCGGCGTACTTCCTGGGCCGGAGGGGCCGCCTCGCCTTTCGAGCGAGGTGACCAGAACCTTGGCAAAGGCACAGCAGGCAAACAAGGGCGCCGCTCCACGGGGCCACATCGAGCGGCGCGGGCACAGCTCCTGGCGGGTGGAGGTCACCCTCGGGACCGATCCTACCACCGGTCGGCGAAAGCGCCTACGGGTCACGGTCCGAGGGACCGAGGAGGACGCGCAGCGGAAGCTGACCGAGCTCCTGCGGCAGGCCGACCTCGGGCAGGCGGTGGAGCCGTCGAGAATCACGGTGGGGGAGTACCTGACCCAGTGGCTGGAGGCGGTCAAGGCCCAGGTTGCCCCTGGCAGCATGATCGCCTACTCGGCCATGGCAAAGGCGATGCTCGAAACGAGCGTCGCGGGCATGAGGCTCCAGGCGCTGACCCCGCTCCACGTGGAGCGCGCCTACGGGGAGATGCTGGCGTCGGGCCTCTCGCCCCGCACCGTCGCCCACGACGGCGTCATCCTCAGCCGCGCGCTGGGCGACGCGGTGCGGTGGGGCCTTATCCCCGACAACCCGGCTTCCGCGCGCAGGGCGAAGCGCCCAAGGTGGACCCCGCGAGAGATGCGGGCCTTGACCGCCGACGAAGCCCGTGCTGTCATGGCGGCAGCCGTCCAGGCGGAGTCCGACTCCATCGGGGCGAAGTATGCGAGAACCGTGGAGCTGGCCCTCGCGACCGGCCTCCGGATCAGCGAGGTGCTGGGGCTCCGGTGGGCGGACGTCCAGGAGACCGCCATCAGCGTCCGGCAGATCTTGGCGGACGGGAAGACCCCCGGGCCGACGAAGAGCCGGGCCGGGATGCGGACGGTCCCCCTCCCCAGGGAGGCGCAAGAAGCGCTCCGGCGGCAGCGCCTCTGGCAGAAGGAGCAGCGCCTGGCCTGGGGGCCCGGGTGGAAGCAGACGGGCTACGTCTTCACGCACGAGGACGGCTCGCCAATCCGGCGCAAGACCCTGGAGACCTGGTACGGTAAGTTCATCCGCCGGGCCGGGATCGCGGAGCCGCTCCCCCGTTTCCACGACCTCAGGCACACCTGGGCGACGCTCCAGCTCAAGGCTGGGACCCCCGTGCACGTCGTCTCCAGACTCCTCGGCCACTCCAGCGTCACCGTGACGCTCTCCACGTACGCCCACGTCTTGCCCGAGCAGCAGGAGCAGGCGGCCATGGCGGCAGGCGAGTGGCTGGATGTTCAAACCTCCACGCGCCAGTGAGCGCGAGGGTCAGAGACGGCTTCGTCCCCAAACTGTCCCCAACCACGCGGAGCCGGGCCCGGAAAACGGCCTGGCGAGCGGCTTTCAAGGCGGTGACCACATGAACGAGCAGTTCAGCCTGATCCCCATGGGCAGCCTGCGCCCGGAGCCCATCCCGCTGGACGTGCAGGTCTTCCTGGTGGGGGGCGGCGAGCTCTTCGCCCTGCTCAGCGCCGTGGACGAGGACTTCCGCAAGCTCTTCCCCATCCGCGTGGAGTTCGACGCCGAGATGCCACGGACGGAGGAGAACGTGGCGCGGATGGCCGGCTTCCTCCACCAGTACGCGGCCGACCGCGGGCTCCTGCCGGTCGACGCCGGCGGGGCGGCCGCGCTGGTGGAGTTCAGCTCGCGCCTGGCGGAGGACCAGGAGAAGCTCTCCACCCGGTTCAACGAGCTGGTCCAGCTGCTGGACGAGGCCGCGCTCTGGGCCGCGAGGCGCGGGGCCGAGGCGGTGGCCGCCGAGGACGTCTGGAAGGCGCTGGAGGAGCGGCGCTACCGCTCGGACCGCGTCGAGGAGCGGATCCGCCAGATGTTTGAAGAAGGGACGCTGCTCCTCTCCGTCGACGGCGCGGCGGTGGGTAGCGTCAACGGCCTGGCCGTCCTCTCGTTGGCCGACTACGCCTTCGCCCGGCCCAACCGCATCACCGCCCGGGTCTGGCCCGGGCAGCGCGGCGTCCTCCACGTGGAGCGGGAGAGCGAGCGCAGCGGGCCGGTCCACACCAAGGGCGTCGCCATCCTGGCCGCCTACCTGGCCGGCCGCTACGGCCAGGAGACAGCGCTCTCCTTCTCCGCCTCGCTCACCTTCGAGCAGGTCTACGACGAGGTGGACGGCGACAGCGCCTCGGCGGCCGAGCTCTTCGCGGTCCTCTCGGCGCTGGCCGGCCTCCCCCTCGACCAGGGCGTGGCGGTGACCGGCTCGGTCAACCAGCTGGGCGAGATCCAGCCCATCGGCGGCGTCAACGAGAAGGTGGAGGGCTTCTTCCGCGTCTGCCGGGCGCTGGGGCTGACCGGGCGCCAGGGCGTCCTCCTGCCCAGGCGCAACCGCCGCCACCTGATGCTCCACCCCGAGGTGGTGGAGGCGGTCCGGAGCGGGAGCTTCCACGTCTGGGCCGTCTCGGACGTGGACGAGGCCATGGAGATCCTGACCGGTCTGCCCCGCGAGGAGGTGGACCGGCGCGTGCTGGAGCGTCTGCGCCAGATGAACCAGACACTGCGCAAGCGGGCGGTGCCCGCCCCGGCGCCGGCCGGGGAGGCGGAGGGCGGCGGACCGGCGGGCGGCGCGCGGGCGCCGCAGGCGGAGAGTCGGGCGCGGAGGAGGCGGGCCTGAGATGGCCCTCGAGCCCGGCCGGGAGAGCCTGCCGGCGGAGCTCTTCCACCGCCACCCGGCCAACCCCATCCTGACCGTCCAGCAGTGGCCCTACCCCGCCAACGCCGTCTTCAACCCGGCCGCCGCCCGGGTGGGCCCCGAGACGCTGCTGGTGGTGCGGGTGGAGGATCGGCGCGGCTTCTCCCACCTGACCGTGGCGCGGAGCCGCGACGGCGTCGACGGCTGGCGGATTGACCCGCAGCCGACGCTCCTCCCCGACCCCGCCCACCGCGAGGAGCGCTGGGGGCTGGAGGACCCGCGCCTGGTCTGGCTGGACGAGGAGCGCGCCTGGGCGCTCACCTACGTCTCCTTCTCCGGTGGCGGCCCGGTGGTCTCGCTGGCGCTCACCACCGACTTCCGCCACTTCGAGCGGCGCGGGGTGCTGGTGCCGCCCGAGGACAAGGACGCCGCCCTTCTGCCCCGACGGGTGGGCGGCCGCTGGGCGCTCATCCACCGGCCCGTCATCCGCGGCGAGGCGCACATCTGGATCTCCTTCTCGGAGGATCTGCGCTACTGGGGCGACCACCGGCTCCTCCTGCGCGCCCGGCCGGGCTGGTGGGACTCGGCCCGCGTCGGCCTGGGCGCGCCGCCGCTGGAGACGCCCAACGGCTGGCTGCTGATCTACCATGGCGTGCGCGTGACCGCCTCGGGCAGCC
>JAIMAT010000089.1 GCA_023511835.1 Bacillota bacterium
TGGGCGCGGAGCGGGCGCGGGCGGCGCCGGCGGCACCGGCGGAGCGGCCGGCGGGCGCCTGGGAGGAGCTGGCGCGGCGCTGGCTCGCCCGCCTCCGGGAGGGCACCGGGCTGCCCTTCGAGCTCCGCCAGCGCCTGGTGCGGACGCTGGTGCAGGAGGTGGAGGTGGGGGAGGAGCGGGTCCGGCTGCGGGTGCGCGTGGCTTCCTGCGGCGGCGAGGCGGGGGCGCCGCTCCCCGATCCCGGGCGCGCCGGCGCCCCGCCCGGTTGAGGAAGGAAGGACCGCGGGGGCGCCGTCATCGACTTCGAGATCCTGATGTACCTGCGGCAGAAGAGGAAGTCGCGGAACGAGGTCTTCCTCCACGACCCGGTGGGCCAGGACCGGGACGGGAACGAGATCGCGCTCATCGACGTCCTCGAGGACGGCTCGGAGCCCGTCATCGACATCATCGCCAACCGCTGGAGCGCCGGGCGGGTGAAGGCCCTCCTGGAGTCGCTGGGGCCCAGGGAGCGCCAGGTGCTGGAGCTGCGCTACGGCCTGCGCGGCGGCGAGCGGCTGACGCAGCGGCAGGTGGCGCGCCAGCTGGGCATCTCGCGCTCGTACGTCTCCCGCCTGGAGAAGCGGGCGGTGCGGCAGGTGCGGCAGGCCTGGCAGGCGATGCAGCACGGCGACCCGCGCACGGCCGGCCGGGCCCGCGGGAAGGCCCAGTCCGGCAGGTCCGGCGGGGGAGGGGAGCCCGGCTCGCCCAGCGGGGCCGGGCGTCCGGACGGGGAGAGGGGCGGGCGTTGAGCCGGCGGCCGCGCGGGCCGGCCGCCTCTTCTCAGGTGCGGAGCGCGCCCGAGCGGAGGCGGGAGGTGGCCCAGAGAGCCAGCGCCGCCACCAGGAGGACGGCCACCGCCAGGGTGAACCAGTGGAAGTAGGGCTGGATCGCCGCCCAGTGCTGGCCCAGCAGCGTGCCCGCCCAGAGCAGGCCCACCGTCCAGGGCAGCGAGCCGGCCACCGAGTAGAGGGTGAAGGTCGCCGGCGACATGCGCGCCGCGCCGGCCGGCAGCGAGATGAGGCCGCGCATGACGGGCACCATGCGGGCGAAGAAGACGGCGGCCGGGCCGTAGCGGCGGAACCAGGCCTCCGCCCGGTCCAGGTCGGCGGGCTTGAGGAGCACGTAGCGCCCCCAGCGCTCCACGAAGGGGCGCCCGCCGTACCGCCCCACGGCATAGAGGCCCAGGTAGCCGGCGGCGCCGCCCACCGTCGAGGCCAGCGCCGCCTCCAGGAAGCCCATCCGCCCCTGGTCGACGAGCCAGCCCGCGAAGGGCAGCAGCACCTCGCTGGGCAGGGGTGCCCCGGCGCTCTCCAGCGCCATCCCCACCAGCAGGCCCGGGTAGCCCAGCGTCGCCATGGCCGTCAGGACGGCCTGGAGGATGCTCGCGATCCACTCGCCCATGCCCCGCCCCCCTGATCCCCGCCCGGCATGCGCTACCCTGGAGGAGAGCCGGATCGGCCTCCCGCGAGGCGGTCTCGAGGCGCGCCCAGCGCGCCGGCTTTCCGGGGACTTCTACGGCTGGCGCCGGAGGAAGCATACCAGATCCCGCTCCCTCCTCCGAGGCGGAGGGGGAGGCGCGGCAGGGAGGGAGAGGCGGAGGGTGCTCGAGGTCGAGATGGAGAGCCTGCTGGCGGGCCTGGCCGCCCACGGCCCCTGGCGTCGCCTGGCCGGCGGGCGGGCCGGCCAGCTCGAGGCGACGGGCGGCGCTGGAGCGCCGCGGCCGCTCGTGCGCCTCACCGGGTGCGAGAGGGCGGTCGGCTGGCGCTTCGAGGGGAGCGCCGCCTCGCTCCTCGTGCAGGCGGCCATGGACCGGACCGCGGAGCTCCTGTCCGCGCTCCGCGCCTCGCTGGCGGAGGGGCCGGGAGCCGGCCTCGCGCTCCGCCTCGGCCTCGAGGCGGCCGGCGGCGGGCCGCACGGCGGTCGCCGCGCCCGTCCGGGGGAGGGGGGCCCCCGCCTGGAGTTGCTCCTGCCGCCGGAGCCGGCGGAGGCCGCCGCCGGGACGCCCGCCGGGGCGGTCCTGCTCCTGCGCGGCTGGGCGCAGGGCGGCGCCCTCCTGGAGGGGCGGCGCGCCGAGGTGCTGCTCGTCCAGGCGCGCGGCACGGGGGACGGCGAGGGGCCGGCGGCGGCGGCGCTGGCCGCGGCGGCGGACGGCTGGCTCGCCCGCCGCGTCTGGATCGACTTCGTCCTGGGCTCCGCCCGCCGGGCGCCCGCCCACCGGAGCGTGCGCTGAGATGGGGGGAGGGGGGTGCAGGGCTTCCTGGCTCGTGCCGGACGAGGCGGTAGAGCGGCTCGAGCAGGTCGACCCCGTCCGGCTGCGGGCCATGGGCGTGCGCGGCCTCATCGTCGACCTGGACAACACCCTGACCGACTGGAACGCGCCCGAGCTTCCGCCCGAGTCGCGCGCCTGGCTGGAGCGCGTGCGGCGGGCGGGCCTGGGTGTCTGCCTGCTCTCCAACAACCGGAGCGGCCGCGTCCTGGCCATCGCGCGCGCGGAGCGGCTGGCGGGCGGCGTGGCCAACGCGGCCAAGCCCTGGCCCGGCGGCTTCCGCCGCGCGCTGGCCTGCCTGGGGCTCGGGCCGGCGGAGGTGGCCGTCATCGGCGACCAGCTCTTCACCGACGTGCTGGGCGGCCGCCTGGCCGGCTGCCGCACCGTCTGGGTGCGGCCCCGCAGCCCGCGCGAGTTCGCCGGCACGCGCCTCCTCCGCCGCCTGGAGGCGCTCTGGATGGCGCGGCTGCGCCGGCTGGGGCGCCTGCCGGAGACGGGCGGCGGGCCGGAGGCGGCGGGCGGCGGGATCCGGTCCCAACCCGATTCGCCGGCGGAGGAGCGCCGCTAGATTCGAGGCGGGGGGATCGGTCCCTTGCCGGGGGCTCGGCGGAGCGTGGGCTGGCGGCTGGTCCTCTCGCTCTCGCTGGCCCTGCTCCTCGTCTGGTCGGTCTACATCTGGTGGGACGCGCGCGAGCGCCAGGCGCAGATCCGCGACGACCTGGCCATGCGCTGCCGCCTGACCGCCTCCCAGTTCCTGGCCGTCCGCGCCTTCATGGCCGAGACCTCCCCGCGCCCCTCCCAGCCCCAGGAAGGCGAGAGCTTCCGCCACCTCACCCCGGACGCAGTGCGCGAGGCGATCGACGTCAGCTTCCCGGGACTGCACGGCGTCCGCATCCGCGAGGTCTGGAAGACGCCGGGCGCGGGCGCGCCCGCGCCGGCGGCCGACGAGGAACGGGCGCTGGAGGCCTTCGCCCGCGACGCGGAGCTGCGCGAGGTGGTGGAGGAGGACCGGTCGGCGGGCCTCTACAGCTACATGGCCCCCATCCGCGTCGACCAGGGCTGCCTGCGCTGCCACGGCGCCCCGGCTCCGGCCGCCGCGCGCGCAAGCGCGGCCGCGCCGGCGGGCGGCGCGGGCGGCACCGCGCCCTCCCGGCCGCCCGTCTTCCGGCTGGGCGACCTGGCCGGGCTCATCCGCATCGACGTACCGCTCGCCCCCTTCCAGGACCGGCTCGTCCACGCCACGCTGGGCCTGACGGCCTTTGGCGCCGCCATCCTGCTGCTGACGGTCGCCCTGGTCACCTTCATGGTCCGGCGGACGGTCGTCGCCCCGCTGGGCGAGCTGGCGGAGGCCGCCGCCCGCCTCGGCCAGGGCGACCTGCGCGACCCCGGCCTCTCCGGCGGCGCCCTGGAGATCGGCATCCTGCAGCAGACGCTCAACCGGACGGCGGCCGAGCTGCGCACGCTCTACGCCGGTCTGGAGGAGCGGGTGGAGGAGCGGACGCGCGCGCTGCGCGAGGCCAACGAGCGGCTGGAGCGGGTCAACGCCGAGCTGGCGCGGGCCAACGCCGCCAAGAGCGAGTTCCTGGCGCGCATCAGCCACGAGCTGAAGACCCCGCTGGCGGCCATCCTCGGCTACGCCGAGCTGCTGGCGGAGGGACGCCAGGGGGCGGTGACGCCGGCGCAGCAGGAGTACCTGGCCGGCATCCTGGCCCACGGCCGGGCGCTTCTGCTCAGCATCGACCGCATCCTGGAGACCACGCGCGTGGAGTCGGGCAAGGTGACGCTCCGCCCGGAGCTGGTCCAGCCGCAGGAGCTGATGGCGCGGGTGCAGGCCGAGATGGCGGTGGCCGCCCAGCGCAAGGGGATCCGCTTCGAGACCGACTTCGACGAGGTGCCGGCGGTGATGGCGGACGAGACGCGGGTCTGCCGCACCCTGGAGAGCCTGGTGGAGAACGCGGTCAAGTTCTCGCCGCCGGGCGGGCGCATCCGCCTCTGGCTCCGCTACGTCGCTTCCTCGGACTCGGTCCTGGCGGGGGTCGAGGACGAGGGACCGGGCATCGAACCCGACGAGCAGGAGCGCATCTTCGAGCCTTTCGAGCAGGGACGCCAGGCCGGGGGCCGCGGCACCGGGCTCGGGCTCAGCCTGGCCCGCCGCTACGCCGAGCTGCATGGCGGCTCGCTCTGGCTGGCCAGCCTGCCCGGCCGGGGCAGCACCTTCGTCCTGCGCCTGCCCGTCCGCCAGCGGCGGCGGGCGGGGGGCGCGGGCGAGAGGAGGGAGGGCGCCGATGGCGCGTAGGGAGGGCCTGCACATCCTGGTGGTGGACGACGAGCCGGCCATCCGCCAGGTGGTGCACGACCGGCTGAGCCAGGAAGGCTACCGTGTCTCGGCGGTGGCCAGCGCGGAGGAGGCGCTGGCGCTGCTGGAGCGGGAGAGGCCCGACTTGGCCATCGTCGACCTGATGCTGCCGGGGCTCGACGGTTTCACGCTCTGCGAGCGCATCCGGGAACGCTCCGACCTGCCCATCCTGGTCCTGACCGCCCGTTCCGAGGAGTTCGACAAGGTGGTCGGCTTCCGCCTGGGCGTCGACGACTACGTGACCAAGCCCTTCAGCCCCTCCGAGCTGGCGCTCCGCGTCCAGGCCATCCTGCGCCGCACGTGCCCGGGACGGGAGGAGCCGGAGAGGCTCCTCCGCTCGGGCCCGCTCACCGTCGACCCGGCGCGGCGCCTGGTCCTCCTCGACGGGAAGGTGGTGGAGCTCTCGGCGCGCGAGTTCGACCTGCTCTACGTCCTGGCCTCGCATCCGGGCTACGTGCTGACGCGCGAGCAGCTCCTCGACCTGGTCTGGGGCTCGGACCTGGCCGCCGACGGCAACAACGTCACCGTCGCCATCAGCCGCCTGCGCGAGAAGCTGTCGAGCGTCCGCCCCGGCTTCGACTGCATCCAGACGGTCCGCGGCGTCGGCTACCGCTTCCGGGTGGACGTCGAAGCCGCCGCGCCGGGGTTGGGGGAGGCTCCCGGAGCGCCCTGAGCGTTGGGGTGTCTTCCCCCGTCCCTCGCCGGCAAGCCAGTGCCGGCCAAGTGGCGGCCAAGCGCAAGACTTTCGTAAGGCACGCACCCTTCTCCGGCAAGATCCGCCCGGTAGGGTGGTGAGCCGGGGGAGGATTCGTGAGGAAGCCCGACCATCGCCGTTCCTCCGGCTCCGCGGCCGCCCGGGGCGGCTGGTGGGAGACCGGCCTGGCCCTGGCGCTGGTGGTCGCGCTGGACCGCCTGGGCTGGCTGCCGCGCCTGGGCGACGGCCTCGCCCCGGCCGCGGCCGGCGCCCCGGCGCCCGCGACGGGCGCGGGCCTGCTGCTCGTCCTGCTGACGCTCCTGGTCGGCCTCGCCGACCTTCTTCGCCAGCAGGAAGCGACGCCGCCGGATCGAAATGGCTCGAAGATTGCCGATCCCCTGCCAATCCTGGGGGAGTCTGGCGTCGCGCCCCGCTTGGACCGGGAAAAGGCGGCCGGCTCGGGAGTGGGTTCCGCGTGGAGGATCTGGCGGCATGGCTGAGGCGGGCGGTGGAGCACGGCGCCTCCGACTTGCACCTGACTGTCGAATCCCCGCCCGTCCTGCGTGTCAACGGTGAGCTCGTCGACCTGGAGGGCCCGCGCCTGCGCCCCGAGGACGTGCGCCGCCTGCTCGAGCCGGTCCTCGACGAGCGGAGCCGCGCCGCGCTGGAGCGGGAGGGACAGGTGGACTTCGCCTACAGCCTTCCCGGCGTCGGTCGCTTCCGCGTCAACGTCTACCGCCAGCGCGGCTCGCTGGCGGCTGCCCTGCGCCTCATCCCCATGCACGTCCCGCCGCTGGAGAGCCTGGGCCTGCCGGCCTCGGTGGACGCCTTCTGCGAGCTCGCCCAGGGGCTGGTGCTGGTAACCGGGCCCACCGGCCACGGCAAGTCGACCACGCTGGCCGCCATGGTCGACCGGATCAACCACAGCCGCCGCGCCCACGTGGTGACGCTGGAGGACCCCATCGAGTACCTTCACCGGCACGACCGCAGCCTAGTCGACCAGCGCGAGATCGGCCTGGACGCGCCCAGCTTCGCCGCCGGCCTGCGCGCCGCGCTGCGCGAGGACCCGGACGTGATCATGGTGGGGGAGATGCGCGACCTGGAGACCATCGCCATCGCCCTGACTGCCGCCGAGACGGGCCACCTGGTGCTGGCGACGCTGCACACGCCCAGCGCGCCGCTGGCGGTGGACCGCATCGTCGACGTCTTCCCCGCCGAGCAGCAGAACCAGGTGCGCGTCCAGCTGGCCGGCGTCCTGGAGGGCATCGTCGCCCAGCGCCTCGTCCCCTCCAGCGACGGGCGCCGGCGCTACCCGGTGGCCGAGGTGCTGGTGGCCACCCACGCGGTCCGCAACCTGATCCGCGAGGGGAAGACGGCGCAGCTGGCCTCGGTGATGGAGAGCTCGCGCCAGCAGGGCATGGTGACGCTCCGCGAGAGCGCCGGCCGCCTGCTGGCCGGCGGCCTGGTGACGCCCGAGGCGCTCGTGCGGGCGGGCGTCCGGCCGTGACGCCGCCGCTGGCGGCGGCCCCGCCCGGCGCTGCGAACGGCCTCCTGCTCCTCGCCGGCGCGGTCGGCCTCGCCGCAGGAAGCTTCCTCGACACCGTCATCGACCGCTGGCCCCGCGGCGAGTCGCTCCTCCGCCCGCCCTCGCACTGCGAGAGCTGCGGCCGCCGGCTGAGGGCGGCGGAGCTGGTGCCGGTGGCCAGCTGGCTCTGGTTGCGCGGGCGCTGCCGCACCTGCGGCGCGCCCATCGGCTGGCGGGCGCCGGCGGTGGAGGGGGCGACGGCGCTCCTCTTCGCCGCCGTGGCGGCCCGGGCGCGCACCTGGGGCGAACTGCTCCTGGGCCTGGGGATGGCGGCGCTCCTGGTGGTGGCCGCAGGCGTCGACCTGCGGGTGCGCCTCATCCCCGACGGGGCCAACGCCCTGGCCGCCGCCTGGGCGGCGGGCGTCGGCCTCCTGGCGCGGGGGGCGGGCTTCTGGCCGCATCTGGCGACGGGGGCGGCGGCGGGGCTGCTCTTCGCGCTGATCGCGCTCCTCAGCCGGGGCGGGCTGGGGGGCGGCGACGTCAAGCTGGCGGCGGTGCTGGGTCTCTACCTGGGGCCGGCGTCGACGGCGGTGGCGCTCTTCGCCGCCGCCGTCCTGGG